>NZ_JAFQQZ010000057.1 GCF_017410345.1 Methanobrevibacter sp. | reverse complement strand
TTTATTTATTTTTTCTTTTTCTCTTTTTCATTATTTTCTTTTATCATATCTATTCTTTTCTTTTTATGGATATCTAGTTTTTAAATTGTTTTTATCATTGATTTTAATTTTCATCATCAACATGTTTTTTTATCATGAGTTTCTTTAACATCCTCTTCATTTTTAAATTTTAGATAAATAATAATTTTTTCATCATTATCAAAATTTTTTATCCTAAATTTTTGTTTTCTATATTTATTTTGAAATTTTTTTTATTAATCTAATTTTTTTCATTTTTTTACAGTTTTGCGATATGTATTGAAATTCATATCATAAGTATGAAAAATTATCATAAAGTCTTATTTTTCTTATTAAATCGTTATATATCCATAAATTTGAATTTAATCTATGAAAAAATAGTAAATTTTATATATGGAATTAAATAAACCTTTATTTGAAAAGTATTTGTACTAAATCTATCTATTTCTAAATTAAATTGATTTTATTAGTTTTTTTTAGAAAATAAGTGTTTAAATATTGTTTAAATCTTGATTTTTTCTTAAATTTTGGGGTTTTTGAATATTTTATACACTTAAAATTTTTCTTTTTGAAAATGATGATTAGAAAAATGAAAAATAGGTTTTTTATAAATATTTTTATATTTTTGAGGTGAAAAAATGGCAACTTTTAAAGGATTTGCAATGAAAAGACTCAATGAGATCGGTTGGGTAGAAAAAGAAGTACCTGAATGTGGACCATATGATGCAATTGTTAAACCAACCTGTGTATCCCCATGTACTTCAGATATTCACACTGTATGGGAAGGAGCAATCGGTGACAGAAGAGACATGGTCTTAGGTCACGAAGCAGTCGGTGAAGTTGTAGAAGTAGGTAGCCATGTTACCAAATTCAAACCTGGTGACCGTGTAATTGTTCCTGCTATTACCCCTGACTGGGATGACGAAGCTGCTCAAAGAGGATTCCCTTCACAAACAACTGAACCTCTCGGTGGATGGAAATTCTCCAACTTCAAAGACGGTGTATTTGGTGAAAGATTCCACGTAAACATGGCTGACGCAAACTTAACCTTTATCCCAGATGGATTATCTGAGGAAGGTGCTGTAATGTTAACCGACATGTGGTCTACTGGTATGATGGGATCCGAAAACGCTGACATCCCATTAGGTGGATCCGTACTTGTTATCGGTATCGGTGCAGTAGGTCTTTCAGCTATTGCTGGTGCAAAATGTTTAGGTGCAGGTAGATTATTCGCTGCAGGTACACGTCCAATTTCTGTCGAAGTTGCTAAAAAATACGGTGCAACCGACATTATTAACTATAAAAACGGAGCTATCGACGAACAAGTTAGAGACCTTACCGATGGTGCAGGTGTAGATTCAGTGGTTATTGCTGGTGGTAACTTAGAAAACACATGGGCAGAAGCTATTAAATCTGCAAAAGCAGGAGGAACCGTATCCAACGTAAACTACTTAAGTGGTGCTGACAACGTATTGATTCCACGTGTAGAATGGGGTTGCGGTATGTCCAACATCAACATTAAAAACGGATTATGTCCTGGTGGAGCAGTAAGAATGGAAAGACTTGCTGACTTAGCATTATGCGGCAGACAAGACCCAGAATTATTAGTTACCCACAAATTCAAAGGCCTTGAAAAAATCGAAGATGCATTACTCTTGATGAAAGAAAAACCTAAAGACTTAATCAAACCTGTAGTAATGTTAGACGTCGACTAAGTTCGTTGATTTTGAATTAGGGATTTTAAAAGTAATGGATTTATTCCATTACTTTTTTTTTAAAAATTTTTTATAAAAAATTATTGATAATGAAAATTATCTATTTAATTATCTATTTATGATATTTTTAGGAGGATAACATGAAAGTTGCAGTTATTGGTGGAACTGGCCCACAAGGTTTAGGAATTGCAAAAAGATTTGCAATTGAAGGGGTAGAAGTTATTGTAGGTTCCCGTAAGGAAGAAAAGGCATTGCAAATTGTTGAAGAAACAATTGAAGAACTTAAGGATTATGATTTAAACATTGTAGGGATGGCAAATGAAGATGCAGCAAAGGCTGGAGACATCTTAATTCTCACTGTACCACTTGCAGCACAAAAACCTACTCTTGAAGGAATCAAGGAATTCTGTACAGATAAAATAGTTCTCGATGCAACTGTACCTCTTGAAACAGCTATTGGTGGAAAACCATTCCGTTTCATTGACTTAATGGAAGGATCTGCTGCAGAAAGAACTGACAAAATCCTTGCAGGAACCGGTGCAAAAGTTATCTGTGCATTCTGTAATATCAGTAACTCTCACTTATCTAATATTCCAAATGACATCGACTGTGATTGCTTGATTGCAGGAAATGATAAGGAAGCAAAAGAAATAGCTACTGAACTCATTAATAAACTTCCAGGTGTAAAAGCAATTGATACTGGAATTTTAGAAAAATCCAGAATTATTGAAAAAATCACTCCACTCCTTATCGGATTAAACATTAAATACAGATCCCATTATGGTGGATTAAGAATTACTGGAATTCCTCAATTTGAAGATTAAATTTTATCTTTTCTTTGGTTTATATGGGAAAATAGGTTTTAAATAAATTATATATGGTTTGATAAAGTCTTATCTTTTATTGATTGGTATTTTTTCTCAACCCAGTTAAATATTTTGAATTAGTCGCCTCTTATCTTAATTTAATAATATTTAACTTTCTTCTCCTAACAAATTTGATTTATTCAATGAATTTGATATAATCTTTATTCGATATGTTTTTATTTATTAAACTGTATATATTTATTTAAAACTATTAATTGGTGATTAATATGATATTAGTTTTAGCTAAAGCAATTCCTAAAGATGAAGATGCTTGTGAAAAAATTGTAGAATTCGCACAAGATTTAATTGAAAACACTAAAAAAGAAGAAGGTAACATAGATTACAATTTATATTCCAATACTGGTGACGGAACCTTATTATTTGTTGAACAATGGGAATCTGTAGAAATATTAGGTTCACATTTACAAACTGATCACTTCATCAGATTTGGAGACAACATTAAAGATTTAGTGGCTGCTGATTTAATTATCGATGTGTTCGATGCAAATGCAGTTGATCTTTAAATAAATTTTCTTTTCTTTTTTCTTTATTT
>NZ_JAFQQZ010000056.1 GCF_017410345.1 Methanobrevibacter sp. | reverse complement strand
TTTTTATTATTTTTATTTTATTTTATTTTGATTATTTTTATTTTATTTTATTTTGATTATTTTTATTTTATTTTATTTTGATTATTTTTTTATTTTCATCATTTTTTTAATTTTTTTATTTTAATTATTTTTATTGCCTATTTTTCCACATTTCATAAAAACTTATTAAACATAGGTCATATAATATAAATTGAATGATTTGAGTGATAATATGACTATGAAAACAGGAAGCAATTTGAAATTCAATGATGAATATGAATATTTGACATTTGATTTAGATCAGGAATTCCTATTGGGGGAATTGAAAGGAGAGGAAATAAGGGATAAGATGATTTCCGCACAGAAAATATTGGACAATCATTTAAAGAGCAATTATTCTCCTGGAGATGAAATAGAAATTGACAATCCCTTTGATGATCCAAGGCTTAGGAAATTCATCAAGATAAATGAAGTGACTGATGAGATGCTTGATATAATCTATTATCAGCAACAGATCAATAAGGAAGTCTATAAATTCGTTACAATGAGTGCACCTCCTCTTAGAGGCCGTATTCTAATCCCAAAATAATTTTTTTCACTTCCTTTTATCCTATTTTTTCATCTTTTTTAGATTCTCAAAACTATTATTTTTAACTATTTTTCAATTTAAAAAATATTACGCCGTTATCATAAATTTTATTAACACGTGTTAACATAATAGAAAATAAGTAATGAATATAAATTTTTTAAGATTATATTTTTCAATTATAATTCTTATCCAGGTGATTCTATGAAATTCGATGAATTGATGGAGAAGGGAAATCAATTAAGAAAAGAAAACAAGTATGAAGAGGCATTGGATGCCTATCAGGCTGCATTAAAGGTTGATAAAAGACGCACTGAAGCTTGGAATATGAAAGCTAGTACCTTAGGTCTTTTAAACAGAACAGATGAAGCCATTGAATGTTTTGACAAATCATTGGAACTAGATTGGGATAATGAACAGACTTGGTTCTTAAAGGGAATGACCTTGTTTGCCGTCAACCGTTTCAATGAGGCAGATTCCTGTTTTGACAAGGCAGTGAATGCAGACCCTCACAATCCGGTTTATTGGAAGTATAAGGGAATGGTCCTAAGCCAATTGAATCACTATTCAGATGCTTTGAAATGTCTGGACAATGCATTGGAATTGAATCCTGAAGATGATGCCGTACTTGTATTCAGACATACTGTCGTAGAAGCATTGGAAAAAGAAGAGAATTAGATTTTCAAATCTTTAAAAAAAAGAAATTAAGTCGTAGGATATTTCCTACAACTCTTTTTTATTAATTTTTATTAATTTTTATACTATTTTTAACAATATTATTAACTCTTTTTAGTACTTTTTAGAACTTTTTATACTTTTCAAGGCAACTATTTGATCCCTTAGGACAGCTGCCCTTTCAAAGTCCAGGTCATTTGCAGCTTCCTTCATTTCCGCTTCCAAGTCCTTGATCAATAGCTTAAGCTCATCCTTAGGCATGCCTTTAAGGTCATCCCTTGAAGGAGTCTTCTTAGTGGACATCTTCTTGTCCTTAAGTGTTCTGTAAGTGGATTGAGGGGTTATGTTGTACTTCTCATTGTATGCCATTTGCAGCTTTCTTCTCTTGTTTGTAATGTCCACTGCATTTCTGACGGAATCTGTCATCTCGTCCACATACATAAGAACCTCGCCGTCAACGTTCCTTGCAGCTCTTCCTATTGTCTGGATGAGAGAGGTTTCAGACCTTAGGAATCCTTCCTTATCCGCATCTAAAATGGCTACAAGTCCCACTTCAGGCAGGTCAAGACCTTCCCTTAGGAGGTTTACTCCTACAAGGACATCAAACTCTCCGCGCCTTAAGTCGTCGATGATTTCCACTCTCTCCAATGTATCGATCTCTGAGTGAAGATACCTTACCTTAATTCCTATTTTTGCATAGTAGTCTGTCAAGTCTTCAGCCATTCTTTTTGTAAGGGTTGTTACAAGAATCCTTTGGTCCTTAGCCACTTTCTTTCTGACCTCAGCAAGCAGGTCCTCAACTTGTCCCTGAACAGGCCTGATAGTGATTTTAGGGTCTACAAGTCCTGTTGGCCTAATGATTTGCTCTACAACATTCTGGCTTCTTGACATTTCATAAGGTCCTGGAGTGGCTGAAACATAAAGTACCTGATTTTGGATTGCTTCAAATTCATCAAAGCGCAATGGCCTGTTTTCCTTTGCGGAAGGCAATCTGAAGCCGTATTCTACAAGGGTTTCCTTTCTGGACCTGTCTCCATTGTACATTCCCCTAATCTGCGGAACGGTTACATGTGATTCGTCAATGATTGTCAAATAGTCATCAGGGAAGTATTTAAGCAATGAATAAGGCATATCTCCCCAGTTTCTTCCGGATAAGTGCATGGAATAGTTTTCAATTCCAGGACAATATCCCATTTCCTGAAGCATCTCTATGTCAAAGCGTGTTCTCTGCTCCAATCTTTGGGCTTCCACATATTTCCCATTGAAATTAAGTTCTCTGATCCTATCTTCAAGCTCATCGCTGATGTCCTTAAGTGCCTGGTCCATTCTGTCGGCACCTACAACGAAGTGCTTTGCTGGAAATATCACATATCTTTGTATGGATTCCTCCTTCTTGCCGGTTACAGGGTCAATAAGGCTAATCGCATCAATCTCATCGCCAAAGAGTTCTATTCTTATTGGCGGTGTTCCGTGAACCGGATTGATTTCAATGACATCTCCCCTTACTCTGAATTGACCTCTTTCAAAGGCAATGTCATTACGCTCGTATTGCATGAAGATAAGTTTTCTAAGAATGTCAGATCTGTCGTAAATGTCTCCTACAGCTATGGAAAACGCAAATTCTCCGTAATCTTCAGGTGAACCTATGCCATATATGCAGCTTACGCTGCTGACTACAATAACGTCATCACGTGATAAAAGGGATTGGGTGGCGGAATGTCTCATTATGTCTATCTCTTCATTGATTGAAGCCTCCTTGTCAATGAATGTGTCTGTCCTTGGCACATAGGCTTCAGGCTGGTAGTAATCATAATAGCTGACAAAGTATTCAACGGCATTTTCAGGGAAAAATACCTTGAATTCCTCATATAATTGTGCTGCCAATGTCTTATTGTGTGATATGATCAAGGTGGGTTTTTGTACTTTCTCAATAATATTGGCCATTGTATATGTCTTTCCTGAACCGGTGACCCCTAAGAGTGTCTGCTCATGCAATCCTTTCTTTATGCCGTCAACTAAGGATTCAATGGCTTGAGGCTGGTCACCAAGTGGCTTATATGGAGATTTAAGTTTGAATTCTTTCAATTTATCACCTAACGATTTAAGAATAAATATTTTCAGCTGGTCTTTATGAAATCTTTTTTTTAGTATATAGTATTTTAAGCATTATTTCTTATAATTATATCTATTTATTAAAGTGTGAAAATTTTGATGCATAATTCTTCAACCATACTTAATTTATGATTTATAAATTTGTTTTAAATTATTATTAAATTATATTTTATT
>NZ_JAFQQZ010000055.1 GCF_017410345.1 Methanobrevibacter sp. | reverse complement strand
GAAACAGTTAAAAACATTGCTTGGAATTTATTTACAAGTTTTGATTCTGGAACATAAATATTTGTTACAAAATCATTAAAATCTGTAATTTGCAAAAATGGTTGATTTCTCCCTGTGTAATAATAAATGCTAGAATCAAATTTGATTGTTTTAATTAAGTTCTTTAAATTAATTATCTATGAAAAGATGAATAGTTTTCCTAAGATTCCAATTGCACATACAACTACAGTAAGCAGCCAATAGCTTAATACAATCTTGATCTCTGACATTCCCTTATAATTCAAGGTATGATGCAATGGCTCTACAGGCAAAGTGATTATATGAGCCCTGTGCATTAGGCTTATGATGGTTGATACGATTGGCACAGCCAATGCAAGCACTCCAAAGTAAGGCATGTCAGTTATAAGCACTGCTGCTGCATAACCGGTACCTAAGATGAATGACCCGGTATCACCCATGAATATTGAAGCAGGATACTTATTGAACACTAAAAATCCGAGACATATTGCAGTAAGGAGTCCAAATGGATAAAGTGCAGTTTGATTTCCAAACATATAACCGTATACACAGCATGCAAATGATGCAATGGCTATTATTCCAGCAGCCAAACCATCCATACCATCAATGAGGTTCACTGCATTGATTGCACCCAATACACCTATGATTACAACAGGATATGCCAATAGGCCTAAACTGAATCCACCGAGAGTGGCCACTACACCTGTAAATGCTAGGAAAAGACCAGGCAACAACTGTACAATGATCTTAACACTTTCGCTTGGCTCGTATTTGATTGGGATTTCAGCAACAAGCTCAAGCTTGCCTTTATCAATCAAACCGCCGACCTGTTCCTTAGCCTTATCGGTGGTTATTCTTGCCTCTTCGCCTACTCCCAAATCAAGTAATCCTATTGGAACAATGGAATCGCTGATGTTCTTTACTACCTTTTGATATTCCTTTACCCTAAGGCCCAAAAGGTCATCAAGGAGTCCCATAACTCCACCGGTAAGCATGATGAATGAAACTATTAGAATATCTGTGTTCTTATAATACAAGGATAGGATAAGCAAGATTGAGAACAGGAAAGCTATTCCTCCCATTGTAGGAGTTCCTGCCTTATGCCTATGTTCACTAACTATAGGATTGTCAGATAAATCCGCATCCTTTAAGGTTTTCCTTACAAACCATGTGAATATCACTGTTGCAAGGAAAGTTATAAAAAACATCATTATTACATTTGTCAAATCCATATTCATCACACTAAGTTTTAAAAAAATATTAAAAAATTCATACTATAATATAATATTTTATAGCAATCATAATATTTATATTTTTATTTATATATAAGAAAATGACATTACAATGATATTATCATCACAGATTGACATGCCAAAAGAACATCATAAAAAAAGCATTTTAAAAAAAGAAAAGTTAAAAAAGAGAATAAAAAATAGTTTTTTGATAATAGAATTTTAACAAATATTTTTCAAAAAAAAATTCTAAAATGAAAAAAAATCAAAACTGATAAAAAAAATTAAATATTATAATCATTGCCTGTTAATTCCTTAGCTATTTCAAAGGTTTCCTCTCGGGTGTTTCCTCTTATGGTAAGTCTTTGATAACCTTTAGGACCATGTACAATGAAATTGCCATTGACATACTCCTTTACAGGCTCTTGAGGAGCTGGCCCTTCATAATCACCTATTGGTATTTCTAAAGTATAATAACTTTTCATTTCACTTTCAAGAGTCTCAACATCGAATTTTCCAATAGCTATATCTACAAGCAAATTCAATGGATTCAAGTCTGTACATGCAAAGGAGAGATACCTTGTTCCGCTTGGACGAGTGTTTATTTCAATCGCATAGACCTTGTTTTCATCTTTTGAATAGATTAAGTCCATATCTATTGTTCCTTCAGACTTGAGATTTGTAGCTATGTGCTTGGCTATCTTTCTGAACTCCTCATTATCCATCTCGTCAAAATCACAAGGACCATATCTGAGCCTTTTTATCGGATGTATTCCTTCCAGATTGGTTTCTCCCTTGTAGACTGGAACCAAAGGCAGATATTCTCCATCCCATCCGATAACTTCAATTGAAACTTCAGACCCTTCAATGAACTTTTCAATTAAAGCCTGTTCAAAAGTGTTAAAATATTCCAAGACATCATCATATTGATTTGTTATGCAAATATCCTTACCCCCTTGACCTTCTCCCTGTTTCAAGACTATAGGGAATTCAAAGCCTAATTTTCCTAAAAATTCCTCTTCACTATCGAAATCATCCTTATTCAAGACCTTTGCAGGTGGAACATTGAGATTGATTGATTTAAAGAATTCCTTGGTTTTTATCTTATCTGATGCAATTGAAACAGCGTTGACATTGGAAGAAATTACAGGAATATTGTGCTTCTCTTCAATTTCCTCTTTCATGATTGCCACATCCATCAATGGAGGGTCAATGCCTAAAAGAGGAACGATAGCATCTACCTTCTCTTCAATGGCTATTTCCATTGGCTTATCCATTCCTCTTGGAACGATATAATATTTGCTAGGCAAATCCAAATTAGGAGCTTCCTCATTTGATTCAGTTATTATGCTTTCCACTCCCAATTCATCCACATGATAGGCCACATCATCGTATAATCTTGATCCAATAAACAACACTTTCATAAAATCACATTTGGAATTCCATTCATTACTCAAAATAGAAGAATAATCGTTAATCTATTATTATATTTAAAATCCTATTAAATAAAATTTACTTAAAAAAAATAAAACAAGAATAATCTCGAAAAATCAGATACCCAAAATCTTATCGAACAATAATTTTACAAGCCCATTAGATGACTCTTTTACATTATCAGACAATTCAAATGACAAGTCCATTGATTCGGGCTCTATGCCTATGAAAAGAATGTTGAACTCGTTTTCCAATTCAAGATATCTGATGAGATATGCTAATGACATTGAGTGTGTTGAAATGCTGATATCCACAATATTGTCCTTATTTACAATATTTATCTCACCTGCTTCCATATTCATCAGGCTTGCATCGATGATTATGATATGGGAAGGATTGATTTTCTTTATAAGCCCTGTGAAGTTTTCTGGGACAGAACCGCCATTGATAAAAAATGTTTTTTTCATCCTTTCAATCAATGACTCATTTACATCAACATTAAGTTTGTCGATGTACGAATCAATACCCTCATCTAGAGGTGTATTTCCAGTGTTAATGTCAATTACATTATCAAAAAACTCAAATTCATTATCTTGATTTTCATTTTGATTTATATTAATTTCTTGGCGGATATCATCGATATTTGAATTATTTAAAACATAAGCCTTTAAAATGGATAACTGATTGATTATATATGGTCCTAAACCATCATCTCCACGAATATCATTTCCTATTCCTAATACAATGAGACTATCGCAATTTTCCAAAAACAAATCAATATCCGTACTTATTTTATCAAAATTATTTAACATTTTATCACAATGGAACATATTTGAAAATCATGAAAATTTTTACACTTGAAATACAACTAAATTATTATGCATTCAGCATATTTTTCATAGGTTGAACATTATCTAATCAAACAGAATCAATCATGAATGATATCCAAAATTTCTGTATTGATGGTCTCCACTCCCCCACCCATGACATATTCCAATCTTATCCTGATTGTATCGCCAGATCTCACTTCAATCTCTTCAATTGGTATAAGCATTTCAGGATTCATCATGGGAGTTGGCCCACAGATAATATTTTCATTCAATTTGGTAAAGCTTGTAAGCTTGATGCCATTAATCTTTAATTTATCTTCCCTGATATTAAAATTTTCTTTAAAGTCGAATTTTTCATATCTCTCTCCCAATAGCTTCTCTTCAAGACCAATCTCTTGCAGATCCTTTTTGCCGAATACCTCCAAATCAATAACTGCACTGAAATTGGGATCAATCTCATCAAGGAAATCAAATTTGCTGTAAACAACAGATTTCCCTAAGGCAATATAAACAGGACTGTATTCATCATCCTCATACTGTATGAAATGATTGTTCATGAAAATAGGTTCTGCTGAATTGATGATACCCTTTGGAATGATTTCCCCATCTTCCTTCAAATATTCCTTGGCACGATTCAAGACTGGAACTTCCTCCTCATCAATGAGGGCAGTGTCCAACATCTCACAGATAATCAGATCAGCCTTTTCATTCAATTTACTGAAATCGAAACTCAATATATCATCATTATAGACTTGGATCCTATCGAATCCTTTAAGGTTCTCTTTAGCTAATTGATAGGCCGAATTATTCAGTTCAATAGCTATTATCCTATCCATATATGTTTGTGCAAAATAGCTTAAAACTCCAGAACCGCATCCCAAATCAAAAGCTATTTTCTTATCAGAATCGTCTAAAGCATTGGAACCATCATCATTCATTCTTTTGGCATAGTCATCAATTGCTTCCTTGAAAGCACTGAGCCTTTCATAGTCTCTCAATAGCTTGAAATGATAGGAATTGACTTTAAATTTCATAATAACACTTATAATGAAATATGGATTTTAAAATATAAAAATAGATAAGGTAATAATTCAATTCTGCTAAAAAAATTAAAAAATAAATCAATAGATAATTTAAACTCTTTTTTTAAAAAATAGAAAAATAAATAAAAATTCATTGAAACAATGAACTTTTAATTAAAAAATAAAAGAAAAATAGAATTTTAAGACTTGATTTAGTGACTGTGGTCATGATCATGGTCATGGTCGTGATCATGGTCCAAGGACTCACCGTTTGCTGTAGAGGTAAGCTTTACATGCTCTACACCTTTAAGTCTCATCATTCTTTCGGTAAGGTCTCTGATTTGAGTGACTTCACCGTTTACGACAATGACTTCCATACAGTATTTGTGGGTCATGTGAATATGCATACTTGCATTGATTTCCTTTCTATAATCATGCTGGATGTCTGCCAAGCTTTCCATAACTCCAGTGAAATGATGGTCGTAGATGATGGTGATTACTCCTACCCTTTGACCTTCCATTTCGTTCATCCATTGATATCTTAAGATATAATCACTTAAGGCATCACGAATACCTTTTGAACGTGATTGGTAACCTCTGTCTTTTAAAACTTCATCAAACTCAGCCAAAAGCTTTTTTGGTAAAGACATACTTATTCTCATCATATTAAACACCTAAAACTACAATACAAATAATTAATAATTAAATTTTCATCAATTATTACTTTTTTAATAAAAATCTCAACATTATTAATATTCTATTTATATATTATTACTTTCTATAATATAAATATTACTAAAATTATTACAAATTTCAGATAAAATAATAAAAATTATGAAAAGTTTTAATGCTGGTTGTGATTACTATATCAAATACTTAATCCAAATAAGAAAAAACATTATATTAAACTTAAAATAAATGATTTAATATGACTAAAATGATGATCAATGACATTAATATAAATTATGAACTTGAAGGAGAAGGAAAGACAATAGTTTTCGTTCATGGATTGTCCGATAACCTGAATTATTGGAAAGTATTGACTGAAAACCTAAAGAATGACTATCAGACATTGATTTTTGACCTTAGAGGCCATGGAGAATCCGGTGATGATGAGAGAAAGACTACAATCGACCTGTATATGGAAGACCTCTATCTCTTATTGAAGGCTCTAAACATAGAGAATGCAACATTTGTAGGGCTTTCATTAGGTGGAAATGTCATATTGGACCTTGCTGTAAATCATCCTGAGATGGTCAATGGACTCATAATCATGTCCAGTTTCCCGGAACACACAGAAATATTGGAAAGGATATTTGATGATTTCAGGACAGCAATCAATCAGGGATTCGTTGAATTCTTCGACACCATATTGCCATATACATTAACTGAAGACATGCTTGAAGAGCATAATGAAGTGTTGGAAGCCCTGAAATATGAAGCTGCAGAAGTGGCAAATGTGGAAGGAATCAAAAAGGGAATAGAGGCAGGATACGGATTCAATATAACCGATAAATTAAGTGAGATTGATGTTCCTACAGTGGTGATTGCTGGAAAAGAAGACAATTTGACAGATTTGGACATTCAAATGAAAATAAGCGATAACATTAAGGATGCTGAATTGCTTGTTTTTGATAAGACAAAACACAACATATTGATTGGCAGCAATATTGAAAATGTGTTAAACATCATTAATGATTTTATGAAAAAAATAGATTGAAATAGTAAAAGGCAGATTATCTTAAAAGTCAAGACTAAAAAAAAGAATGAAAATTTAGAGATTATAATATTTTATAATAATCTCCATTTTTTCTATAAACGGCTTTAATGAGCCCCTTGTTTTCCAAAGACAACAATATATGATACATTCTAAAGTCAGATAGCTTCAAGTCCCCATATAAAAGATTTCCTTCAATTTCATATCTTGAGACAAATCCCTTATCATCGGCCAAGGATTTGATGATTTCGAAGGATGCCTTTTCCTTTTGGTTCAATTCAGCATTTATTACATCCTCTTTTGAATCTACAGTGTTTATCTGTGCATCCACTTCTTTTAGCTGAACTGTAGATCCATCATAGAAGACCAATCCTTTAGACTTCAAGCTGTTTAGCAAATCATTTAAATCATGTTCATAGATTCCCAAATCCTCTTTCAAGAGGGAAACATCTATTTTTTCTGATGAATATGACTTGATTTGATTTAAAACTTCCTCTTCAGCTATAGTAATTGTAATCATAAATAAAACCTTTTTTTGTCTTAAAATTATTTTTTCTTATCTAATTATATTTTGTAAAGCATTATAAATAAACTTATAGACAGCAGTTGAAAAGTAACTGATCTTAAAAAAATAATTTTTAAAAATCTAAAAAAATATTCAATTAATAATTTAAAAATTAAAAAAAGCATTATATAATAGTTTAAAATCGAAAAAAGTATAGAACAATTAAAAAAAGTAATTATGAAAAAAGTAAAAAAAAGAGAAAATGAATAAATTAATTATTCATCCTTTAATCTGTTGATTGCATCTTTTGCACCGTATTGCACAAAAGAGCTTTCATCATTCAATAGCTCTTCGAGTTTTGGAAGAGCTTCCTTAGCGTCAAGTGCGCCTAAAATCCAGCAAGCCGCACCTCTTACTCTCCATTTAGGATTGTCCAATTCTGCAATGACCGGTTCAATGGCTTCATCACCCATGGTGGTCAAAGCTGTTGAAGCTTCCTGTCTTACCCATTTGTTTCTGTCTTCCAAGGTTTTTACAAGTGCTGGGATAGCTCTTTTATCTCCAATGGCCTTCAAGACTTCAATTGCACCAAGCTTAATGTTCTTATCTCTTTGATCCAATGCTGCAATGAGAGGTTCAACTGCCTCTTCACCTTTAAGCTCAAGTGAACCGATTGCCTCTTCCTTAACGAAATCATCATCATCCTTTAAGTCTAATATAAGATCATCAATTGACTTTTCCATATTATTACCATCCTAAAACATTAATTATCCAAAATAAATTTTACTTAAAATCATTCAATCATATGAATAATCAGCTATACTTATTTATACAATTGAATGTACTTAATTATTATTATAATTTACAAGTATATAAATATTTCGACTTTATACGAACAGTATTATAATACACAAATAATATCATAATCAATAAAGACAATAATGTACAAAAATATACATTAAGGTTTAAAATTGCAAAAGTTTTTTATATAAAAGAACATAATATAATATATTAAATTAAAAATTATTTTAAAAAATATTAAATTAAGACTTAATAAAAAAAGATTTGAAAAAATTTAGGATTCTGAAAATAATGATTAAAATAGCAAGAATAGATGGAGATGGAATAGGAAAGGAAGTTACAGAAGCTGGAGTGGCTGTACTGGAATCCCTTGACTTGAACTTCGATTTCATCGAAGCGGAAGCAGGTAGGGAATGCTTTGACAGGAATGGAACAACCATACCTGAAGAGACAATCAGGATAGCAAGAAATGCAAAGGCCACCCTCTTTGGGGCAATCACTTCAACTCCTGGCCAAAAAAGCCCTATCATCACACTCAGACAGGAATTGGATACATATGCGAACTTAAGGCCCATCAAATCATTCAAGGGCATAGACTGCCTCTTTGATGACCTGGATTTCCTTATTGTAAGGGAAAACACTGAAGGACTGTATGCAGGAATTGAATCAATAGATGAAAATAGAGATAAGGCAATAGCACATAGAGTGATCAGCAGGAAAGCAAGCGAAAGGATATCAAGACTTGCTTTCGAGCAGGCCATTAAGCTGGAAAAGGAGTCTGTAACCTGTGTGCATAAGGCAAACGTATTGAAGAAGACTGATGGAGTGTTTAAGGAATCATTCTACAAGATAGCTCAAGACTATCCAAATATCAAAACAAATGATTATTACGTGGATGCAACAGCCATGTACCTTCTGACAAAGCCACAGGAATTTGATGTGATTGTCACATCCAACCTTTTCGGAGACATATTGTCTGATGCCTCAGCAGGCCTTGTTGGTGGATTGGGACTTGCTCCTTCCGGAAACATTGGAGACAGGCATGGACTGTTTGAGCCTGTTCATGGATCCGCACCGGACATTGCAGGAAACAATATATCAAACCCGATAGCCATGATACTGTCAGTTTCAATGATGCTTGAATACCTTAATGAGGATTATTGGGCGGAAAAAGTCAAAGTGGCCTGTGAAAATGTCTTGGAAAAAGGAAAGGTAAGGACACCTGACTTAGGTGGAAAGAACAAGACAATGGATGTTGCAAATGAGGTAATTAAGGAAATTGAGAACTTGAAATAATTTAAGATTAAAAAAATAGTTATTTATTCTAATCAAAGAAATCATTTAACCAATTAAAGAGGAAAAACATGTTGAATATAACCACATTTTTAGATGCTAATGCACGAAGATTAGATAAAGATGTTTATTATTGTCCAAGTAGAGGCTTAAGATACAATTCAAGTGAAGTATTGCATATTGTGTCAGGAATCGGACAAAGCATAAGGGATAAGGGAATTGAAAAGGGAGATAGGGTATTGATCTATTTGAACAACTCCCCAGAATACCTGTTTTCACTCCTTGCAATATGGAGAATAGGTGCAATAGCCATTCCAACAAACAGGATACTGACCTCATCAGAACTGAACTACATGATTACAGATTCCGATGCAAAATTGATAATTACCGATGATGATGCGGAAGAGACCATAAAAGTCTTAAATATTGAATCCTACATCGTAGAAAACTGTGAAAGCTTTAAGGAAAGTGAAATCTTGGCTGCTGAAGAGACCGATTGGGATGACTTATGCCAATTGCAGTACACTTCAGGAACAACCGGAAAGCCTAAAGGGTCCATGTTAAGCCATGGAAACTGGTTTGCGGCAATCCACAATGCCTGTGATGTATTAACCTATAAGGAAAACGACACATTCCTATGCATCTATCCGATGGCTCATGTAGGAATCCTATGGGCAATAGCTGCACTAAGGGCAGGTGCATTGACCATCACAATGGATTTCTTTGAAATCAACGAATACCTTGAATTGTGCAAAAGCGAAGAAGTAAGCGTATTGTCAGGAATGCCTCCTGTAATCCATACATTGACAAATCTCGAAGAGGAGAAAAGAGCTAATCTATCAACTGTTAGAGAGATCATCAGTGGAGGAGGGCCATTGCATAGGAAAATCTGGAAAAAGTTCATGGGTCAATACAACATTCCAATCATCAATGCATATGGGCTTTCCGAGACCATTGTAATCGGTACAGGAACCGTCATCAGACCTGAAGACTATGCCACAGCAGACAGATACGAAAGCGTAGGACACCCGGTATGCTTCTCAGAGCTTAAGATTGTCGATGAGGATGACCCTAACAAGACATTAGGCCACTATGAACATGGAGAGATAGCCCTCAGAGGCCCTGCAATAGCTAAAGGCTATTGGGGAATGGAAAAGGAAACCAAGGAATCCTTCCTTGAAGACGGCTGGTTCCTTACAGGAGACATCGGATATATCGATGAGGACGAGCGTCTTTTCATTACAGACAGGAAGAAGGACATGATTGTAATGAGCGGATGGAAGATCTATCCTACTGAAGTTGAGGAAACCCTTATCAAATATCCTAAAGTGGATGAGATAGCCATCTTCAGCATTGCTGACATCCACAGGGGAGAGCTTCCTGTAGCTGCTGTTGTATGGAAAGAGGAAGAGGACCCTGAAGGATTGGTCGCCTATTCAAAGGAATATCTGGCAAGATACAAGGTTCCAAGAAAGATATTCACCATGGATGAGCTTCCAAGGGTGAACGGTTGGAAACTCCTGAGAAGGGAACTAAGGGAAATGTATTCAGTTAATGATGATAAATAATTTCTCACATTTTTTTTCTTTTTTTAATATTTTTTATTATTTTACCTTTTGAATATTATTTTTTCAATTAAAAGCTATTTTTCACTTATTCAATTTTTTAAATTCTCATTTTGTCAAAAAATCAATTATTTTTTTCTATAAATCATATAATAAAAAAATGATTTTTTGAACAATTATATAATCATATTAATTTTACCTAGTTAAATATATATCTTTGTTCAAAAATCTTAAACAAATTTTAGAATTATTTAAAAATCTTTAAATAGTTAATGAAATATACTATTAATTACAATATCATAAGATCTTATGATTAGAGAAGGTGAAAAAAATGGGTAAACTAGATGGAAAAGTAGCAATCGTAACCGGTTCAACCTCTGGTATGGGCCGTTCCACAGCAAAATTATATGCTGCAGAAGGCGCTAAAGTTGTTGTAACTGGAAGAAACGAAGAAAGAGCACAAGCTGTAGTGGATGACATTATAGCAGCTGGCGGAGAAGCATTTGCAGTCATTGCTGATATGGCAAATGTTGACGACATCAAAAAGATCTTCGATGAAACCATTGAAAAATATGGAACTGTCGACATCTTATTCAACAACGCAGGACTTTTAAGCATAACTCCTCTCTTGGAGATTACCAAAGAAGAATGGGACAAAGTATTTGCAGTAGACGTATACGCTCCATTATACTTGACCCAATTAGTAGCTCCTGTAATGAAAGAAAAAGGAAAAGGTGTTGTAATCAACACTTGTTCAGTAGCTTCCTACGCTGCACACTTCGGATTTGTAGGTTACATCTCATCCAAGCACGCTATTGCTGGTCTTACCAAATCCATGGCATTCGAACTTGGTCCTGAAATAAGATGTAACGGTATTGCTCCTGGTGCTATCCACACCGCAATGGTAGATAGTATCGGTGGAGTGGAAGCATTGCAAATGATGGTTGACGGAGCACCTATGAAAAGAGTAGGTCAAGGAGAAGATATTGCTGCATTGGCATTATTCCTTGCTTCTGACGAATCTGAATTCGTAGACGGTCAAATCATCAGATGTGACGGCGGATTTGAGTGTTAAGCTTTTTAAAGTAGTTGGATCTTTATCCGCTACTACTATTTTTATTTTTTTAATTTCTTTATCTTTGATTAACTATTTTTACAGAATTATTTAAAAAAAATGAAAAAAAG
>NZ_JAFQQZ010000054.1 GCF_017410345.1 Methanobrevibacter sp. | reverse complement strand
TTTTTATATTTTTATTTCCTTATGTTAATTTAAAAGAATAATTTATCAATATTTCTATTGAAAAAGAATTTAAATGAATAATATTAAATGATAAATTATTCAAATCCTTTATTCACCAATTTTTTGCTAAATTATTTATATTTATTAATGATAAGGAATATATTTTTATTTAAGTAAAGGATTGGTGTATAATATGGTTGATTTTGAATCCAGTAAAGAACAAATCGCAAATTTAGTCGATGAATTTAAAGCAAATGAACATTATTTTAAATCTGTTTCTTTTGATGAAGAAAATACAAAAATTAACTTCATCAACAAATTTTTTATAGCATTAGGCTGGGACGTGTACAATGATGCGGGTGTCGCTCCACAATACAAGGATGTTGAATTTGAAGACACTGTTCTAGTTAGTGGAAAGCCAAAAAATCCAGACTATTCATTCAGAGTGGGCGGAACAAGAAAATTTTTTGTAGAGGCTAAAGCACCTCATGTCAATGTTGAAAATAGTAAGGAATATGCTTTTCAACTAAAAAGATACACTTGGAGTGGAAAATTATCTGTTGGTTTATTAACTGATTTTGAAGAATTATCAATCTATGTACCAAAATCCGCTCCAAAACTAAGCCATCACCCTAAAACAGATAGGATCAAGTACTACAAATATACAGATTATGTTGAAAATTGGGAAGAAATTTATAATATTTATAGTAAAGAAGCAGTATTATCTGGAAAATTTGATAATTACTTTAGTGATAAAGATCTTGATGGAAAGAACCCCACATCTTCTGTAGATTCCGAATTTTTAAAAACAATTGAAGAATGGAGATTAATCTTAGCAAGAAACATTGCATTAAGAAACAAAGAATTAGAAGTTGAAGAGTTAAATTATGCTGTTCAACTCATCATAGATAGGATTATCTTTTTAAGGATTGCAGAAGATAGGGGCATTGAAAGATATGGAAAATTGAAAAAATTACTGGATTTAGCAGAGAATAACATAGATAAATGTCCTGTCTATGAAGGTTTTATAGAATTATGCAAAAAAGCGGATGCAAAATATAATTCAGGATTATTTCATTTTACTGAAGAAGAAGACATCAATTTAGATGCGGATATATTAACACCAACTTTGCATGTTGATGATGGCACATTGAAAAAGATTATCAAAGGATTATATTATCCTGATTGCCCATATGAATTTAGTATGATTTCCACAGAAATCTTAGGAAACATCTATGAACAATTTTTAGGAAAAGTCATTAGGTTAACTGATGCTCATCATGCAAAAGTAGAAGACAAACCTGAGGTTAAAAAAGCAGGAGGTGTATTTTACACTCCACAATATATTGTAGATTATATAGTGGAAAATACAATCGGTGAACTCTTAAAAGGAAAAACACCGAATAAAGTTTCTGAACTACGAATTGTAGATCCTGCTTGTGGGTCTGGAAGCTTTTTATTAGGGGCTTATCAAAAACTCTTAGATTGGCATACAGATTATTATTCTAATTTAGATCAACCTCCAAAAAATGTAATATATACTGATAAAAAAGGAATTAAAAGATTAACTATCCAAGAAAAGAAAAGAATTCTTTTGAATAATATTTATGGTGTTGACATTGACTCTCAAGCTGTAGAAGTAACAAAATTATCTTTGCTTTTGAAAGTTTTAGAAGATGAGAATAAAGATGTTCTTGAGCAACAACAAAAATTAATCCAAGAAAGAGCATTGCCATATCTTGGGAATAATATAAGATGTGGTAACAGTTTAATTGGAACTGACATATTAGAAGAAGAGGATTTGACTGATGATGACATATCAAAAATTAATCCATTTGATTGGGAAGATGAATTTTCTGACATATTTGAAAATGGAGGTTTTGATGCGGTAATTGGCAATCCGCCATGGGGAGCTTCATTTTCAGATTTCGAACTTGAATATTTAAAAGAGAAAAATGGTGAGATAGTGGTAAGAATGATAAATTCATTTTTATATTTCACTTATGTATTTTCAAAAAAACTTACTAATAATGGATTATTTGGAATGATTGTTCCAGATGTTATTTTATACCAATCAAGTTATTTATTACTCAGACAATATTTGATAAAAAATTATCATATTTCACAATTGCTTAACATGGGTATGAATGTTTTTAAAGGAGTTAATCAACCGTCAGCGATTATAATCTTTAAAAATAAAGAAACTTATAACTCAAAAATTGTAGCGGGTAATTTTACTAATATTTCAGAAAAACCTCGAGCTATATTAAAACACTCTAATTTCAATACTTACAATCAAAAATTATTAGAGTACATCCCTTCAAACCTTTTTATAACTGATAATGTTAAAAATTATTCTCTTTTAGAGAAAATAGAAAATAAATCTAATTTAACTATTGATGATATTTTAGATGAAGATAAAATGCAAAGAGGAGCTTCACCGGATTATAAACAAGCTTTTATGGTTGATGAAGAAACAAAACTAAAAAACAATTTAGAAGAAACTCATGTAAAAAAAGCAATTTTTGGTGGTGTTCAAATCAAAAGACATTATATTGATTATAAGGACACTTATTTAATTTATACTACAAAAAAAGATAATTTTTCAACTATCCCTAATATATGTTCATATATAAAACAATTCAGAGATAAAATTACTTGTAAGGAAGTTAAAACCAAAAAACACCCTTTATATTCTCTTCATAGGCCTAGAAAAGAAAAAATATTCCTTAAAGATAAAAAAATTGTTGGTGTCATAACTGCGGATAAATTAATTGTTGCAGTAGATGAAAATAAACTTTATGCTACAGATGGAGTTTATCTTTTTGGAACAAACGAAAAATTTGACCCTTACTTTGTAACTGCAATTTTAAATTCTAAATTATATAGTTTCATTTATCGTCTTTATTCATTGGAAAATGGAAGAATTTTACCTCAAGTGAAACCTGTTATAGTAAAAGCAATGCCTTTCATTGATATTGGAATAAAGGATCAACTTCCGTTTATAGAATTATCTCATAAATTAAATAATTTAATTAAAGAACTTTTAGTTTCTAAAACTCCTTTTAAGAAAAGATTAATAGAACAACAAATTAAAATCACTGATAAAAAAATTAATCAACTTGTTTATGAATTATATGATTTAACGGATGAAGAAATTGAAACAATTGAATCTAGTTTAAATTAATTATTTATTTCTAATTATAACTATGATATTGAAGAGAAACAAATGAAATTTTTTATATATTCATGGATAAATATATAGAAAAAATACTCAAAATATTTTAATTTTTAAAATAATTAATTGGGAAATTTAAGAAAAATGTATGATTGTTATGACTGAATTAAAAAATACATTAATTAGTGCAATATTTGGAGCTATTATAACAAACATAACAAATCTTATTATTAGTTTGTTATTCTCAACAGATAAAAATTTATTTATTTTTGATCAACTTTATTTAAACTTTATAAATCATTGGATTATATTTTTATTAATATTTTTAATTACTTTTACAATAGCTTTCATAAGATTAAAAATGATTGAAAAGCCTCCTTATTTGTACATTCCTATAAACGATTTTGAAAAACGTTACAGTTTACTAGTTAGGAATAATAAAAAATTATTTTGGGAAGTGCATATTGAAGAACTTTTTGCTATGGTTTATAAAAGAAATTATCATTTTTATGTTGGTGATCCAATTTGTCCTAATGAATTAGAGGATAATACTTTATGTTTAACTGAATTACAGATAAAAGATTATGGGTTGTTCTATTTAGAAAGTTGTGTAAACTGTAGAAAAAATTATATCAGATTCAGTAATTTTGATAAAGAAAGACATGAAGTTCAATTAAAAATTGATGCCCTTATAAAAAGGAATATTTCTAAAATAAATTCTGCAAATGATTTGTTTAGTCTTCTAAAGAAAAATTGGGATTTATAATCTAAAAAATTAAGATATTTTAATATTTAGGTTTTGAATTGATGTCCGAGTGGACAATATTATTTACAAATGATTTAATTATATAAAAAGGAAAATATTTGATAATATGTTAAATAGGGATGAAATTGAAAAATTATATAAAGAAGCATATATTTTTTTAGAATCTAATGATTTAGAAGAGGTTTGGAGAATTATAAGCAAATTAGAAAGATCAAAATCTAAATATGCATGCTCTCTCTTGAGTAATTTATATATAGATTTAGGTTTAGAAACAAAAGATTCTTCCTTAATAAATAAAGGCATTATTTATATTGAAGAACATTTAGATTATATTTCACAAATTTTTACACCTGCTTCGATTTATTATAATTTGGCAAACGGGTACTTGAATTATTATTCAATTACCTCAGAAAAATTTGTTAATGGAGAGAATATTATAATTAAAATTAAAGATTTATACAAAAGGTCTTTAACTTATAATAATGGGGCTGAGTTAAATATTAAAGTTCAATCTTTAGTAAACTTGGGAAATTTACATATGGGTCTTGGAAGGTATATAGATGCACTAGAATATTATGAAAATGCATTGAAATTAAATCCAAATTTTGGGATGGCTTTAGTAAATAAAGGTTTATGTTTATTAAAATTAAGATTTCTTGTTAATCATGATGATTTAATATTAAAAGATTCATATCTTTCATTTAAAAAAGCATTGAAAAGTAATAATTTAACATTTTCAGCAAGAAATATTGCTCAAGAACATATTAAAATTTTTGAAGAGAATAATTCTAAGGAATTTTTAGATAATATAAAAATTTCAAGATTTAAAATAAATGATAATTATACAAATTTGGAGGAATTCTCAAATGTTTTTTGCTTAAAAAATAAGTTATATTTAAATTTATGTAATTTTTGTCAACAGTGTGTAAATTGTATTGGTGATTCTATATGTATAAAACGAATGACTCTTCCAATTAAAGAAAATGAAAAACTTGAGGATGACAAATTTTTAATTTTGTCTTCTTATTTAAATCAGATAAAAATGGATTTTATTTCAAGCAGATTAAATTTAATATTATCACAATATAATAAATTAGATTTAAGTTTTATAAATAATAATGTTATTATTATTGATTCCTATGATTATGAATTACACAATATTAGAATACAATTATTAAAAGATTCATTCAAGAATTTTTATAATATATTAGACAAAATTGCATTTTTTATAAATTTCTATTTAGATTTAAATATTAATAAAAAGCAAGTAAATTTTAAAGGACTTTGGTATAAAGACTTTAAGAA
Organism: Methanobrevibacter sp.; assembly: GCF_017410345.1. Taxonomy (NCBI): domain Archaea; kingdom Methanobacteriati; phylum Methanobacteriota; class Methanobacteria; order Methanobacteriales; family Methanobacteriaceae; genus Methanobrevibacter; species Methanobrevibacter sp. Next base: position 46,777 of record NZ_JAFQQZ010000054.1, on the reverse strand, counting down.
GAAAAAAATAAGAGAAACTTTTGATTTTGAGAATAATGGTTTAAAAGCTTTATTTAATATTCATGAAGATATTTTATATGGTGAAGAGAAAAAACTTAATGATATTAGGAATGCATTAACTCATAGGTCTTTAAAAATTAAATTATATCCTAAAGAAGATGAAAATGATGCAATGACTGAAGAGGAGCTATTAGAAGCTGTAATAAAAATATCTAAAATTGTTAGGAATGCAATAATTTATTTATTATATTTTGTGGACACTATTGAATCTGAAAAACAAACAGATAATTCTATGGTATTATTTGCATCAGAAATTCCGAATGATTTAAAATAAGTTATTTTATAAAAAATTATAAATACTTTTTATAATTTCACAGATATTTAAAAATTGTTAGCATCCAATTTTTCAACCATTTGGAATATTTTTTAGTTAAATTTATATAATAAAATATTCCAATATATTATTAAATGAATAGTGGGGTTTAAAAATATGGTAGAAACAGTAGGTGATAGATTAAAAAGAATGAGATTAGAACATAATTTCACTCAAAACCAAATAGCAGAATATCTTGGATTCAAACAGGGTCAAATAGCTAAGTTGGAAAGTAATGAAAGAAAATTAAAGAGTGATTCTATAATCAAACTATCTAATCTTTACAGATGCTCTCCAGAATATATAATATTAGGTATTGGAGAGTATTCCAAAACTAATATGGCATTCAGATCAAATAATAGAAACTTATCTTTAGAAGATATTGCAGAGATGAATAGAATAATTAATAATTTAGAATTCTTATCAAGGGTTACAAATAAACAGGAGTAATTATGTATTTGGAAATGAATGAATTGGCTTGTGCTTGCAGGAGACAATGGAAAATCGATATAAATGAATCCATTGACATATTTTCACTTGCCATAAATAAAATAAAGAACTTGACAATAGTATTTAAAGTAATGGATGATGACATTAGTGGAGCTTGTCTAAGATTAAATAATGAAAACATAATATTCGTAAATTCAAGGCATAGGAAAGGAAGACAGGCTTTCACAATAGCTCATGAATTGTATCACTTAAAGTATGATGATAATAATTTTAATATTTGTGGATTAGACAGTGATGATGAGATAGAGAAAAAGGCAGATCTTTTTGCATCATGCTTATTGATGCCTCATGGGGCAATAGAAACATATAAATTAAACAATGATATTCAAAGGTGGGATTTGGATTCAATAATAGATGCTGAACAATACTTCCAAATATCACATCAAGCTTTATTATTGAGACTCAGATTCTTCTTAAATGAAATTACTTATGAACAGTATATGGTATTTAAGGAAGATGTTATTCGTAATGCATCCATTAGAGGTTATGATTCAAGCTTATACACTCCGTATTTAAATAAGGAATATTTGACCATTGGAAATTACATCAAATTAACAGAAAAAGCATTTGAAGAAGATTTAATCTCCCAAGGAAAAAAAGAGGAACTATTATTAGATGCTTTTCGTGAGGATATGGTGTACAATTTAAATGATAATGAATCATTCTAAGTAGGTGATAAGATGAAGCCTACTTTTTATGATACTGATTGTTTAAGCTGTTTTATTGTAATAGATGATACCTCCATTTTAGAAAAACAATTTGAATGCATTTTCCTTCCTTATGAAGTTTATGAGGAATTTGACAGACCACATATACAAAAACTTAAGAATAGAGTTGATAATCTAATTGATAAGGGTTTTGTTAAAATAGTTAAATTTGATACAGATACGGAAGATTATCTTCTTTTTATGAAATTATCTTCAAATTATTTCTCAGATAAAACTATAGGAAAAGGGGAAGCAGCTGTCATTGCTCATGCCAAAAAGCATAATGGTATTGTGGCAAGCAATAATACAAAAGATGTAATGCCTTATGTGGAAAAATATAATTTGGAAAGAATCACTACAGGAGATATTCTTGTAATGGCCTTAAAAAAGGGTATAATCACTGAAAAAGAAGGTAATTTGATTTGGTCAAAAATGTTAAAATATAATAGATGGTTAAATGCAGATAGTTTTACAAGTTATTTAAGAAAAAATAAATAATATGATTATTATGGAAAAAGAAATTATTTTAACAGAAAATCCCAATAAAGAACTATGGAACCAATTTAAAAAATTTGAAAATATTGATATTTGTTTGAATTATTTTAAAAAAAATTGTAAAAAGTTTGATAATAGTGAAAAGTTCGAAAAGAGAGCATATTTGATGAAATATTATATTACTCAAGCAAAAGAGTATTATGTTTCCTCTAGAGATGCATCTGTCTTAACTAAACCTACATTGTTATATTATGGAGCATCATGTTTAGTGAAAGCCTTAATATTAGCAAAAAGATGTTATCAGGATGATTCAACAGGACATGGTTTAAACGTCCATAAATTCAAATCTGAAGATTTGCTTGATTTTAAAATTTATCCTGTAACAGGAACTTTTTTGCAATTATATCAAGTTTTAGAAAATAGTGATATTAGTTATATTAAGTCTTTTGATTTTAATTTAGATGATTTACTTTCATTTATTCCAGAATTAAAAGATGATTATGAAATGATATTTAATAAAAAATCTTTGGCTATAAAAGTAGATAGAGTAAAAGATGAAAATGGTGTATATTTATTATATCAAGGAGATTATTTTGACAATGAAGATTTAATCAATAATTATTTTAATAATTTGCCTAACTTTGAAAAATATTATTTTACACCTAATGTTTCTAAAGATCATATGAGTTGTTATAAAAAACCTTACGAAAAAGGAGATATTGTAATAAGAAATATTATGGGTGAAGAATTTTTTATATCTTCATTAAATCAGGATAATCGTTTCATTTATTTTTCTCAGATAACAGTTCATTTTTTAATTTTGTATTTATTGAGTATGTTGTCAAGATATTATATTAATCCATGGGTTAGTGAAAATTCATTAGATGAGAATCGTTATTTTTATATAATCGAAAAATTTTTAGACATAAATATGCGAAAATTTCCCAACTTAATTTTAAACGAAATATTAAATAAAGAATTAATTTTTTCCGTTGAATATTATAAACCTTCTGGTTTTGATTTTGATAATATAAAAGGTTTGGTAGAAGAAATAGTCAATGAATCTATTGAAGAAAATAATCTTAGAGAAGAAAAAGAAGAAATTAAAAGGAAGTTTATGGATGATGTATATAGTGGAAGAAATTGGTGAATCTTTTTTAGAATTAAAAGAGGTTTCTGAATTTAAAGAGGAATTTGAAAGACTAAATTCATTAGCAGATTATAAAAATTTGTTTTATTATAATTTTTTTCATTTTTCTTTAGAAGATAAAAATCAATTTGAAAGTTTTTTAGCAGCTTCATTATATTTTTTTAAGAGTTTTCCTGAAAATGCATTGCCTATCTTAAAAATGATAAAAGATTATTGCTTTCCTTTGGCTTTAAAAATAAATTTTATATTATGGGTTTTAAATCATTATTATTATGATGATAAAGTTATACAATTAATTAATTTGCCTTATTCCCATATTTTTAATCAATATGATGAAAACTGTCATAGGGATAATCTTGAATTAAAAAACATTTTTAATGATTTTTTTCCAGAAGATAATAATATTTTCGATTTAATTTTGAATTTAAGAGATTCCTTTCATGATTCAGATAAATTTAAAAAATTTATAGAGTTATCAAAATCAAAAAATGAGGAATTTGAATATTATGAAAAAGCTTTAAAATCATATTTTTATATTGTAAAAGAGATTATTTTTGAAATAATTTTATTTAATAAAATTGTGGAAATAGATAGAAATAATATTTTAAAATTAAAAGAATCAAATTCTGCCGAAGGGTCTTTATTTGACATTAAACTAATTGATTGCTCTATAAAAAATTTTAGGATAGTTAAAATTAGGATAAATGATAATCTTAAATTTGGAGTGATAAGGTCAAAAACTACAAATGTTTCCCCTAAAAAAAGCACAATAATAAGAATAAAAGGAGAATATATAAATAATGGGGTCTTTGGTAAATATAGTAAAAATATGGAATTTTATTCTCAAAATTTTGATAGATTAAACAATTTTGATTTTTTTCCTAATTTAATTTAATAAAAAAATTTTAATATAAAATTAGTGTGATAACATGCAAGTAGCAATAGCTAAAAACTTAGAAACTAAAGAAATACTAGAACTAGACGACATTACATTCCAATTCGTCTTATGGCTAAATGAAAACAATTACACAGAATTAGACAATGTATACGCCAGATCAACTCTAAAAACAACTGTAAAAGAGTTCAACGAACTAAACAATAAAATGACTTTCCAAGGAGAAGATGAAATGTTAGTTCCACAAATTAACTACTTTGTAGAACTAAACACTTGGGTCTGCTTTGGAAAAGAACAAGACGAAGAAATCAACTTAAGTTTTGAAATTTGTGAAGTAATCTACGATAATCAAACCAGAAAAGAAACTTACAAACCTATTGAACTTACATATCTAATTCCATTTTTAAATTCATTTAATGAGTAAGTGATATCCATGCTAAAATCAATTAAAATCAAAAACTTCAGGTCATTAAAGAACTTCAATATGGAATTCAATCAAGGCCTGAATGTAATAATAGGGGAAAATGATGCAGGAAAGACATCACTTATAGATTCACTTAAAATTCTATTTAGTAAAAAGAAAATAGACATAAACGATTTCAATGAAATAGAAAATCCTGTAACTATAGAGCTAGAGGATATTGACTATACCTATTTCATGGAATCAAAAGTCAATGAAGACACACTTAATAATACATATAAGATAAAACCTTCTATAGAAAAATCCAATCAAATCAAAGAAGAGTTAAACAGTCAAGAATTCAACAGTTTAGAAGAAGATGAGCAAAAGCAAATCTTAAAGAAATACTCATTTACATTCAACATTACATACAGGTCCAATTCTAAAGTGGAAACATTAAAGGGAAATATAATCAAAGAGTTAGAAAACGATGAATTCACAGAAGTAAAAACTCTAAATTATCCAATCAGCTTTTTAGGTAGTAGAGAATTTGAAAACATAGATTCATTCTTTGAAAACACCTTCTTTAAGGAGCTAAAGGAAGACATATGGGACTATAAGATAGAAGGAAAAACTATCAATCAGCATATTGATGATTACATAGACAATTTCAAAGAGGAACAATTGAACAATGAAAATGCACAGGAACTGAACACTCAATTGAAAGAATTCCTTCCTGACTTCAAGGAAATAAATCCAATAGTTACAAGCGAACCTAAACTCAATCTAAAGATCAATGTAGAATTACTAAATAATAATAACCAGCAAATGCTTCTTGAAAAGATGGGAGACGGTACAAACAGGCGTACCACACTTGCTATTTTCAAGCATAAAAAGGACAAGAATGACCTTGTATATGTATTCGATGAGGTTGAAACCCACCTTCATATCAAAGCCCAATTAGATGTTCTACGCTTATTAAAAGACCTTTCTAAAGAGGGAAAACAGATAATAATAACCACTCACTCTCCATTCTTAATCAATCAAGTCAATCTTGATGAAATCAAGTTGATAAGTCTTGATGCAGAAAGAGGATCTCAAATTTTTGAGTTGGACAGCACTACCCAAACCCAGATAGCATTGGCAAATCTTGGAATAATGAACATAGACCTCTTCTTTACAAGCAAGTTACTTATTGTGGAGGGGGAATCAGAGCTTAAGTTCATTCCAATCATGTATGAGAAATTGTATGGCTATCCAATCACCCAAAACTTCCTAAAGATTGTAAAGGCAGATGGCATAAAGGACATACCTAATTTCATACGCATAATAAAGAATTCATTTTCCAAAACGGATATCTTTGCATTGATGGACAATGATGCTGATGAGGAAACAAAGGAAAGATTAAACAAATGGATTGAAAATGGAATGATTGAAAACTCAAATATCTTTGTTATTGGCCAGAAAGAGTTTGAAGACACTTTCCCAAATGATGTGCTCGCTCAGGCATTATCCAAATACATAAGCGATGAATGTGGATATGAAGTGGAAATAGATGCTAAGGCAATTCAAAAGATAAGAAAATCCAAGAAATTTTCAAAATCTTTAGGAGACATATTCTATAATATGACATATAGAGGCTTCAGCAAACCTACATTTGCACAATACTTAGCTTTATATGCTGAAGAGAAGGACATTGATGAGAAGTTCATAAGGTTATTTAAATTGATTTCCGATTAGTTTTTTTATTCTATCTCTTTGCAGATAGCTTTTAACTTCTTTTTAAATTTTTATTTTTTTCACCCCTCTTTTTTTTAAAATAATTTAGATTTTTTACTAACTTTTTTTTTAAAATTTTAATCATTTATTTTCCATATATAGTAAACTATACATAAAATTAAAAACGATTTTTAACACTTTAATTTTAATATAACAATAAAATTGTAAGTTATATTCTAAATAAAACTATAATATTTATATATGATTAAAATAAATACTAAAATAAGCAAAAAGGAGGAAAAACAGATAAAAAGAGTTGATTTTCATTAGATTTAATTGGATTAAGTTTTGGCATGTAGGTGAACATCTCAGAATGTTTTCAAAAAATGAGGAATATCAAAGAACAGCTGTGGGAAGATACTATTATCCTTGTTATCTAATTGCTAGAGACATTTACAATAATAGAAAGGGAAGAAAACCTGGCAGTAAAATTTCTCATAAGGACTTGATAAAACACTTTGAAGGCTTGGATGGTGAAAAAGGAAAAATAGGTGATCAATTGAGAATTCTTAGAGACATTCGCAATGAAGCGGATTATGATGAATTTTTTGATGTGAACAAGGTGTCTGATTGTAAAATCATCTCAGAAGAGGTTTTGAAAAGCTTAAAAAAATAATTTATTTTGATATTTGGTGATAAAATGTACACTTTTAAGGGGGTTGTAAATAAATTGAACATTAATAATTTAGTTTTAAATAAGAAGGCAAGAGTCGAAGGGTTTAGGGATGAATTCATATTAGTTAATCCAAATGAAATAAAAGAATTCTGTTTAGATAAATCAAATCTAATTGATTTAATTAATATCAGTTCATATCTTATTTATAATTTCTTCCCAAATTCAAAAATATATTTGGAATATAAGGATGATCCGGAATATGATGATTTTGATGCAATATTCGCTTATATAATAAATAAAGATTCGATTGATGAGAACAATAATGTCTATAATGAATTATTGGATGAATTTGTAAAGCTAAAAAAGGTTTTTCCAAGTTTATATTCCTATTTCTATATTAATGTTCAAAATGATGATGAATTTTTAAGGAAATATAAAATGAAATGGTAATTTTTGCCGTTATATATTTTTATATATTAAATTTTTATCCATAAATTTATATATGTCAATTTGTTCAATATAATATAAACAAAGATAAAAAGTGATATGATGGCAGGAGATAAGGATTTAAAGTTAGAAACAAAATGTTATGATGCAATGGAATATGGCTATCTCTACGGATTGAACAAGAAGATACCTGATGAGGAATGGGAAAAGGTAAAGCCATACATGAAAAAATGGAAAAGGATGGACTTTGTAGAAGGTAACATCAAGGTTACAGGAAGACCTGAAGGATACAGATGCCTGGAAGAGGACGTGCCAAAAGTAGAGGAGATACTTGGAATAACAAACACATTGGCTAAGAGAAGAGAGAATATAGAATCCAAAATGTCTGATCCAATCAAAAAGGTTCAGTTTAAGGACCAATGCTACAATTGGCTCAATATGTTATTCAAAAGCGGTACACAGCCAAAACAGGATTTAAGTCGTTTGGCAATCCATTCCACAAAGATCTATGACCCTGCAGACAGCTTCAAGAATGGTGCAGAAGATGGCTATGGGGAGCTCTTCATATACACTCCACATGGAATGTGGTATGTAATCAATAATGGTAGTGACGGTGCCAACAAAGCTTTGAACAATCTTGAAAGCAAGTTTGGCGGTGCAATCGGCTACAGATTGATGTATGAGGATACAGTTGATACATTGATTAGAGTGTATACAGAAGAGAATGAGTATACAGGTCCGCAATTATATTAAAATAAGAACTATTTTTTAGAGATTTATCTCTATTTAAAAAAAGAAAAAAAAGAAATTTTTTAAAGAGGTTTTATCCTCTATTTACTATTTTTATTCAACAGCTTTTTTCAAAGCCTGATCGATATCTGCAATGATGTCTTCCACATTTTCAATTCCTACAGACATTCTGATGAAGTCTGGAGTGACTCCAGTTGATATCTGTTCCTCTGGAGACAATGTAGAATGTGTGGTTGAAGCAGGATGCACTACAAGAGTCTTAGCATCACAGATGTTTGCAAGGTGTGACAATAGCTCAACGTTTTCAATGAACTTCTTGCCCTCTTCTATTCCACCTTTGATACCGAATCCAAGTACACAGCCGTATTTTCCATTGAGATATTTCTTAGCGATCTCATGGTTTGGATTGTCTTCAAGTCCAGGATAGTTCACCCATGATACAAGCTCATGGTTTTGTAGGAACTTAGCGACTTCAAGAGCGTTTTCGGTGTGCTGTTTTACTCTTAAGGACATTGTTTCAAGTCCTTGAAGAAGCATAAATGCATTGAATGGGCTGATACAGCTTCCTAAATCTCTCATTACTTGTACACGTGCCTTGGTGACATAAGCCGCATCACCGAATGCATCAACATAAACAAGTCCATGATAACTTTCATCAGGTTCTGTAAACTCTGGGAACTTGCCGTTTGTCCAGTCAAAGTTACCTGAATCGACAATTGTACCACCTAAGGAAGTACCGTGTCCTCCAATGATTTTTGTTGCTGAGTGAACTACAATATCTGCTCCATGTTCAATAGGCTTTACCATTCCAATAGCAGATGTGTTGTCTACAATAAGTGGAATTCCATGCCTATGAGCAATATCAGCAAGGACTTCAAAGTCAGGAACATCCAATTTAGGGTTACCTATTGATTCACAGTAGATTGCTTTTGTCTTATCGGTAATTGCATCTTCAAAAGCTTTGGTGTCTTGGGAATCCACAAAATTCACTTGAATACCGAATTTCTTCAATGTAGTCTTGAATAAGCTGTAGGTTCCTCCATAGAGATTGTCTCCAGATACAATCTCATCTCCGCATTGTGCAATATTTAATATGGCAAGGGTGATTGCTGCCATTCCACTTGAAGTGGATAATGCACCAACTCCTCCTTCAATGGCTGCAACTCTTTTTTCAAATACCTCATTTGTTGGATTGTTCAATCTTGTGTAAATGTTACCTGGCTCTGTTAGAGCAAATATGTTTGCTGCATATTCAGCATCCTTGAATACATATGAACTTGTCTGATAGATAGGAACTGCCCTTGCGCCAGTGAATGGATCTGCCTCTTCCTGTCCGGCATGCACTTCCAAAGTTCTGTCTCCATATTTTCTTGTCATTAAATTCCTCCAAATTTTTAAATATAACTATGTTAATATTATGTATAGTATTATATTGTTTTTGATTAATAACTATAATCATTAAAAACTTGAAATTTATGGAATTATAATCAAAAATCTAATAAATTTATATAATTTAACTAATAGATGTATATTTAGAAATTAACAAAAGATTAATAATCATCATAATTAATTTAAAATAAAGAAACTATCAATTATTTTAATAATAAAATATTAACAATTAATTTTAATCAATCATTATTTCAATTAAATTGATAGTAAATTCAATTCATAAAATTAGTAAAATTTGGTTTTAGAAAAATTAGGAAAGTGATGTCATGGCTAAAGATAATTTTTGCATATACTGCGGATTCAAATTATTCCCAGAAGATCATTTCTGTCCCAACTGTGGAAAGAAACTGGATGAAGCAAAACCAAAAGACATCTTTAAGACTACAACAACCACAACCAATACAACACCTAAAACCAATAAACCTGATTATTCATTCTATAAGAAAAGAGTTGAAACACTCAAGGAAACCTATGAAACCAAGGAAGAGAAGGTCATTGAACTTCTTGAAAAGAAATTCCCTAATGGCCAGATGTCCTATTGCAGATTCAGAGCTGAAGTTGACAGCTGCAGGGTAAGCTTCTTCAGGGAAGCCGAAGCAGCAGTGAGCATGATTGAGCTATCTGATGAATATTCAGAAAAGATAGTTTCTGCCCTAAAGGAAAAGATCAAGACTTTGGAGTCAATCATTGGCAAGATGGGTGAATTGCAAAGCGAACTCATCATCAGCATAAGCAATGGGGAAGAGGAATCCTATGATGAAATAGACTCTCTTCTTAAGGAAATGAATGAATTGATCGATTCCGTAAAGGATTATGAATAATTTTAATCTATTTTTTTATATCTTTATCAAATTTTATCCAAAAAAAGCAAAACTTTATAAATAAGATGTGTCATAAAATTATATGACACATTGTATTTTGATTTATTGTGTATAATGAAAGGGTGATATTATGGCTGAATTTTCACTTAATGTAAATGATATTAAAGAAGAAGTAGACAAAAGTTTGAAGGAAGAGGAAGAAAAGATTCCAAATCCTGAAATCAAGAAACAGGCAGATGACAATGCTCATGCAATCTTTGAAGCTAATTTCGATAATGTGGCAGAAAGGGAAAACATCTTGAAACCTTTGGATGATTTCGGTCTTGCCACCATCAACAGATCTGCAAACAAGAACAATCTCCTGACCACTCGCTTTGTTGATATAGCAAAAGGGGGAGATGAAGCAGCCAATATTGGCGTAAAACTAGAGGAATTGGAAAGGGAAATCAGAAACCTTGACCCTGCTGCAATTGAATTCGGTCAATCAGGCATATTGGGAAAACTCTTGAAACCTGTCAGGAATTATTTCTCAAGATATGAAAAGGCTGATGAGGCCATCTCCAATATCTTAATGTCCCTTGATGCAAGCAGCAGAGTATTGCAGAATGACAACACCACTCTTCTTGCTGAAGAAAACTACTTAAGGGAACTCACCAAAAAGCTCATGACTGACATTGAACTTGGAAAACAAATGGACCTATCCATTGAACAGCAAATCCGTCAGGCTGAAATAGAAGGTGTGGACCAATATAAGATTGACTTTGTACGTGAAGAGGTTCTCTTCCCGCTAAGGCAAAGAATCATGGACATGCAACAGATGATTGTTGTAAACGAACAGGGTATCATCTCCTTGAACGTTGTAAGAAGAAACAACAAGGAATTGATCAGAGGGGTAACCCGTGCTAAAAACGTTACTGTAACTGCACTTAGAAACGGAGTAATGGTTGCAAGTGCATTATACAATCAGAAAATTGTAATCGACAAGATCAAGACCTTGAATGAAACTACTGAAATGGTAATCGAATCCACTTCCAAAATGTTAAGGGAACAAGGAAACGAGATTCAAAAGCAAAGCATGGAAACCATGATTTCACCTGAAGTCCTTAAGGCATCCTTTGCAGATGCATTGGCTGCAATTGAAGATGTAAGCAATTACAAGAACCAAGCACTTCCAGAAATGCAAAAGACAATTGCAACATTCTCTGAAATGGCTGAGGAAGGACAGAAGGTCATTGATAAAATTGAAGTAGGAAATAATGTTAACTAATTATTTTCCTATACTTTTCTTTTTTTATTAGTATTTTACTTTTGATATAGTCTTTTTTTAATCTTTTTTTAAAACTATTAATCTTTTTGCAGTCTTTTATTTGATTATTCTTTTTTTTAAATTAATGATTATTGTAAAAATAGTTAAATAAACATAAAATCAGTAAAAATAGTTAAAAAAGTAAAAAATAGTAAAATAAAAAATAAATAAAAAAATTTATAAAAAGAGTTTTTTTTAATTTAAATAGCTTCGTTTCCTCTGTTTACATCAATAGTGGTTCTTAAAGTGTCATAAAGACCGAAGATCCAAGTAATGATATATGCCAAGTAGCAGCAGAAACCGGTATTGTCAATTTCAGCATCCAAAGGCATTCCGAAATGAATCCAGAATCCTGCGAATATAATGCCCAATACCAGATAAATTAAAAATCTTTTTACTTCTCCATCGTATGCTAAACCTAAACCTGGAACGATTGCTGATAGAATCATTGCCAAGTATGTATTTTTCTTTGCCATATCTAACACCTATAAATTTAATAATTATTCTGTAATTATCATAAAAAATAATTTTTTTATACTTACAGTAATAATTAAGTATTCCTAAATAATATTTAGGTATAACTAAATATTTGTACTTTTTTATTTATATATCTTTTCTTTTTTAAAAAAAGTTACAATCTGATTATAATATTTTAAAATAATCATAAAATTATAGTCAATTAAGCCAAATAATTAATTATAAAAGTAATCAAAACAATATTATTAAATGTAAAAAAGGAATATAAAGTAAAATTTAAGATTATTAAACTATTAATTGGTGAGATTATGTGTGGAATAGTAGGTATGGCAGGAAATATTAATCCAGAATTGTTGGATTCTGCCTTAAAGTCAATAAAGCATAGGGGAGAAGATTACTCCAATACATTTATTGATGAAGAGAATGGTATAGGTTTAGGTCATAATCTGCTATCTATTTTTAATCTTCTAAATGAAAACAATGAAATATATGACAATCTGGAAGAGAATAAACAGCCAATTATGCTTAATGATCTTGTTTTGGTCTTCAATGGAGAGATTTATAATTTCAAAAAGATTGAAGAATTCCTAAAGGAAAATTATAAGAATTATTCCGAGTCTAAAAGTGATAGTCAATTATTGGCTAATCTAATCAATTATCATTATGATTTAAATGAAGAAAATCTATTGGAATCAGTTAAATCATCAATGAAGGAATTGGATGGAGACTATTCTTTTGCAGTTTATGATAAGAAAAATAATAATCTTGCAATCTCCAGAGATCCAATCGGAGTCAAGCCTTTATTCTATGGAATGGATGAGGAAAAGGACTTGAAATCCTTTGCATCAGAGAAAAAGGGCCTTTGGAGAGCTGGAATTGATGATGAAAATATTCATGATTTAATCCCTGGATCCATATTATATAATTGGGAAATGGTAGATTTGGAAAACAATCTAATCAATAAGATTATCAGCACTGATTTCAAATCAATCAAATCCAACTATAATGAATATAATGAATATTTGGAAACAAAAGACAGTTATGAAGTCTATAATGAATTATTAAAGGATGACTTATATTCAGCTGTGGAAAAAAGAGTGGAGAATATAGTTGATATTGGATTGATATTCTCTGGTGGTGTAGACAGCACTATTTTAGCGGTTTTATTAAAACAAATAGCTGAAAATAAACCATTAAACATTAAATTATACTCTGTTGGAGTGGAAAATTCACAGGACATTAAGTTCAGCAGGGAAATAGCTGAAGAATTGGATCTTCCGCTAAAGACAGTAATCATTGATGAAAATACAGTAAAGGAATCAATGGAACCAGTTCTCACTGCAATTGAAGATGACAATGTTATGAAATTGGGAGTTGGAATGACCATCTACTTAGCCACAAAAGCCATGAAAGAGGATAATATTAAAGTGGCACTATCCGGTCAGGGAGCAGATGAACTCTTTGGCGGATATAACCGCTATCTGAAGCACTTTGAGGAAAACTCATTATTTGATGCCTATTTTGATTTAGATGAAGAGATCTATCATGACATAGCAAACATGTATCATGTCAACCTTGAACGTGATGATGCGGTATCCATGGCAAATGGAGTGGAGCTTAGAGTGCCCTTTTTAGACAAGGACATAATAAACATAGCTTTGGACATTCCTGGAAAATATAAGATAAAAGACAATGAAGACATATTGCGAAAACATATCTTAAGGGATGTTGCAAAATCCATTGGAGTTCCGGATTATATAGCAGACAGGCCTAAGAAGGCAGCCCAATACGGTTCTGGAATCAATAAGATACTTAAAAAGAGAGTATTAAGGTCCTTTGACATTGAGGAATTTATTGATAATCTAAAGAATCAATAGGATTATTTTAATCAATTTTTAATAATTTTAAAATAATTTTCTTAATTTATAAAAGTATATTAATATTAATAAACATATATTAAAGTAATATAAACTTAATTTATATTCCAAAACATTATAAAATAAGCTAAAAAAGCATTTATAATTAAAATAATCAAAATATTAAAAAATTTTAAGGAGAATTTAAATGGCAATTGAAAAAGATGCAGAAAAGATCTTGGAAGAATTTTCAAAAACCTTGGATAAAGTTCCTGAATTGGAAGGAACCTATTACATCACTGACAATCTTAACTTGAACCGTGAAGATGAATCCGTACAGAACGATGCAAGCAAAATCGTTAGAAACGCAAGAACCGATAAGGACGGAAATGTAGTTGTTAAAAAAGCGGAATGGACTGGTTAAATAATTGGTTTATTCTATTAAACAGTTATAAATTGAATAAATTTATTAAAATTATATTAATTGTAAATTACTGAAAAGGGGATTATATTATGAGAATGAATCTGATTCTTGAAATATTGGATGTTCCTGGACAATTGGTATCCATCTTGAATCCTATAGGAGAGCTTGGAGCTAATGTAGTAACAATTGTTCACAAAAGGGAAATCAAGGCTGGAGAAGGAAAAGCTGCTATTCAAATAGCACTTGAAGGCGAAAGGGAAAACCTGCAGGCTGTTGTTGACAAGTTCAAGGAAATGGGAGTTTCATTGATTGAAGTTGACGACACCATCAAAAAGGAAAAGCTAAGCGCCATTCTCTATGGACACATCATTGACAGGGATTTAAGAGACACCGTAGATAAGATCAATGCTGTCGATGGCCTTGTAGTAAGTGATTTGCAATTGAAACTAGATGGCGAACTCAAATCCACTGCATTGCTTACAATCGAGCTTGATTTAGGCAAAAGGGAAATAGCATACAATAAGGTTATGGAAATAGCTGAGGAGAAGGACTTCTTGGTTATCGATGAGGTCTAGGAGGAATTAGAATGGATGAATGCAAAATTATACTAATAGGATTCGGAGCTGTAGGAAAGGGAGTTGCAAAGGCTATCTCCTTGAAGAAGGAAATGGTCAAAGACAAATTTGGAATCACATTGAAAGTGGTTGCAGCTGCTGATTCATCTACCTCAGCAATCTGTGAGGATGGTTTGGATGAGGAAATGCTCCTTAAGACCAAGGAAGAAACCGGCAAATTGGCTAACTATCCTGATTATGGAAGCGAGAAATCAGGAATTGAAGTGTTGGATGCTGTTGATTATGATGTCCTGATAGAAGCTACTCCAACAAACATCAAGGATGCTGAACCTGCAAAATCCTTGACATTGAAGGCTTTTGCCGATGGAAAGGATGTAGTGACCTCAAACAAGGGACATTTGGCATTGTTCTACAAGGAATTGATTGAAGCGAAGGAAGCTGCAGGTGTTGACTTCAAGTTTGAAGCATCTGTAGGCGGTGCCATGCCTATAATCAACCTATGTCAGGAAACCCTTGCAAGCTGTGGAATCAGTTCAATCAAAGGTATCCTAAACGGTACCACCAACTATATCCTTTCAAGAATGACCACAGAAGGAATGAGCTATGAAAATACCTTGGAAGAGGCTCAACAGTTAGGAATTGCTGAAACAGACCCTACACAGGATGTGGAAGGTATCGATGCGGCATGCAAAGTTGTCATTTTAGCAAATTCCGTATTGGGAATCGATGCGACATACGCTGATGTCGACGTTAGAGGAATATCAGACGTATCCCTTGATGCAATCAATCTTGCCAAGGAACAAGGTTACTATGTGAAATTGATTGGAGAGGTATCTGAAAAGCAATTGAAAGTATCTCCAAGACTTGTCAAGAAAAACAGTCCGTTTGCAATCGATGGCACATTGAACTTGGCAAATGTCACTACCGATCTGGCAGATGACATCACTGTAATGGGTAAGGGAGCAGGATCCTTGGAAACCGCTTCTGCAATGCTTACAGATTTAATAAACATTATTAAGAACAAATAATTATTAAATTAGCTGATTTTAATTTAATATTATTTTACTTTTTTTATTTGTTTTAATCAATATTTAGACAGTATTAGATTAAAAAATAAAAGTTTTAGATTATTACAGTTTGATTATTACAGATTAGACTTATTTAATAACATTGTTAAAAGAAAAAGGAGTTTTATAATGAAATATGTTATTGTTATAGAAGATGGTGCAAGTGATTATCCATTAGAGGAAATAGATGGAAAAACCCCTCTAAAAGTAGCTGATAAACCTATTTTGGATAAGATAGCTAAAGAAGGAAGAACCGGATTAATCCAAAATGTGCCAGAAACATTGCCTCCAGGCTCAGATGTGGCTAACATGAGCATATTCGGCTATGATCCATTGGATTATTATAGCGGCCGTGGCCCACTTGAAGCTGCAAGCATGGGCATAGAGACCAAAGAGGGAGATGTTGTGTTCCGTTGCAACACAATCACCGAAAGGGACGGATTGATGGCAAGTTCCAATGCAGGACACATCTCATCAGAGGAAGCTGCAGAGCTTATGGAAGCCTTGAACGAATACTTCAATGATAAATATCCTGACTTCAAGGGCAAGTTCTATCCTGGCGTAAGCTACAGGCATATCTTTGTATATAATGATAAGGAAAATGCTGAAAAGCTAGCAAAATTGGATATGGTCCCTCCACATGACTTTGTAGGAGATACCATTGAAGATAAGATAGAGTTTGATTCATTTGCAGATGAAGTGAAATCAATCATGATAGAATCAAAAGAGGCATTGGCTGACCACCCAGTAAACCAAAAAAGAATAGAAGAGGGCAAGGAACCTTGCAATATGGTTTGGTTCTGGGGTCAGGGAACCATGCCTGACATGCCAAAGATGGAAGATGTCTATGGCCTTAAAGGTGCTGTAATCACCGGTGTGGACCTAATCAAAGGTTTAGGAGTCTGTTCAGGTTGCACCAATCTTGATGTTCCTGGAGCAACTGCATTCTTTGATACAGACTATAATGCAAAAGGTGAATATGCAGTTAATGCATTAAAAGATAATGATATTGTATTTGTGCACATAGAGGCACCGGATGAAGCAGGACACGCCAAAAACCTTGAAGAAAAGGTAAGAGGAATTGAAAATATAGATAAATTCATTCTTGCTCCATTGGTTGATGCATTGGAAAATGAATACAAGGACTTTAAGATAGCTGTATTGCCTGACCATCCTACTCCAATAGATGTAGGTACCCATACAAGAGATTCTGTCCCTATTGCAATCTATTCATCTAAAGATGAAGCTGATGATGTTTCAGTCTACGATGAAGACAGCGTTAAGGATGGTGCTTTAGGTGAATTGGTTGGCTGCAATTTGCTTAAATTATTGTTAGAATAATTTTAATATTATTCTAATTTTTACTCTTTTATTTCAAGTATTTTAATAATATTCTAATTTTTTACTTTTTTTTATTTTTTTATCTAATTTTTTTAATATAATTTTAAATATTATTTATTTCAAACTTTTTTTAATAAATTAAAAATATTTATATAAAACGAATTTTATACTATTTTTATAATCAGTAAAAAAATACATAAATATAATTAAAATTTAAAAAATATAACTCATAGTAAAAGGGGAAACACAATGTCTAGCAAGGAAGTAAACATAGAAAAGGCAAGAGCATACAATAAGGTTAAAAAATATGATGAATCATTGGAGCATTATGAATTGGCATTGGAAGAAGGAGTAGAATTATCCCCAGGTGATAAGGAAAAATATGCCTGGGATTTATACTTTGTAAAGATCAAGGATAACGAATTCACAGATGAAATAGAGGAATCAGCCAAGAAAGTGGTTGATACAGTAAAACAAAAGGATTCCTCAAGAGCTCCTAAACCATGCCCATACACATTGTCTGTAATCAAATTGATGAAAATCTACACTGAAAACGAACAGTATTTGGATGTATTGCGTTGGGCCTCCAAATTGGATCCGAAACTATTGAGCAACCAGCAGTTCAAGCCAAATGCTGAAGTCACTATGAATTCCAATAAGGAAAACTATTATCTTCAAACCACAAAGGCATTGCTTGCAATAGAGAAATACGACCAGACAATCAAGTATTGTCAGGATGCATTGGTTACAATCCCTAATTTCAACAATGACAATGACATTTGGTTCAAGTTGAGAATAGCCAAATCATATAAGGAACTGGGAGAGTATGACGATTCCATAGAGTTCCTGCAAGACATCTTGAAAACCAAACATGACTGGTATCTCTCAAGGGATATGGCTGAAAACTACTTCTTCAAGGAGGAATTCGACGAATCATTGAGATGGGCTGCAAAAGCCATACTGGCCCGTGATGGAAAGATAGAAAATAAGGTGAAGCTCTTCTCATTAGTAGGGGATATCCTGGAAATCAAAGGCTTTGAGGATGAGGCCATAATGAATAAATACATGTATTATGTCATTAGAAACGCCAAGGAATGGACCATTGAAGATGACTTGAAGGAATTGTTAGCCAATTATGGCCTTGATTTGGAAAACACAGACTTCAAATCATTGTTTGAAGAATATAAGAACATGTGGGTCAGCCTGAAATACTTCGGTCAGGAAAGGCAGTATGGTGTCATTAGCAAGGTATTCGACCATGGAAATTCAGGATTCATAAAGGCAAACGGCAAGTCCTATTTCTTCTATACCAATGAATTCATGGATGACAAGTCATACATTTATGAAGGAACCGAAGTCTCATTCTACTTGGAGGATGCCTACAATAAGAAAAAGGATGAAATGGTTCAAAATGCAGTGAATATCTACTGTGAAATGATTTAAAAACAGTATATTGTATTAAAAAATAGTAAAGACTTAAAAATAAATTAAAATAAAAATAGGGATTGATTATAGATATAATCAATCTTTAAATTCTTTTTTCTTGAAAGTTTTATTAAATTTTAAACTTTTTTCTTAAATCTTATATTCAATATTCAATAATTCCTCTTTCTTCTTTTCAAACTCTTCTTTAGTCAAATATCCTTTTTCTAAGAGCTCTGCATACTTCAATAATTCCTCTGCAGGTGAAAATTCAATATTGAGAACTATCTTTTTATGCTTATGATGGCATTTGCATTTATCCTTATGATGCTTATGCTTTTTGTCATGGCATTTGGAATATTTATCATCATCGTCCTTCTTATCCCTGTTTGCCTTGATGCCAAATACCTTATCTGAATCCTCATACTCCTTTGATTGGAAGTACTTTCTATTGGATGATTTCTTGTTTTCCTCTTTCATTTCCTCTTCAATCTCCTTTTTAACATCTTCCATCTGCTTTGCAAAGCTTTCCCTTAATGCCTTTGTAGGATTCAATTCAGGATCATCGAGGTCTATGCTTCTATCCTCCTCATCATGAATGAATATCTTTTTATAATCCTTGAATCCTCCATATTCCATCAGGTCCTCTTCGGTTATCTTCTCAGGCTCATCTGCCAATACATTCAATCCCTCTTCAGTGATGTTGAAGTACATGAAACGATTGGATTCAATCAGTTCAGCCTTCTTAAGGTAAGTGTTAGCAGTGCTTATTCTCGAATTGATCACCGGTTCATTGTTCGGTAATCTGATTTCCTTATCCTCATCTGAAATGTCTATAAAGTCTATGACTTCATCCATAATTTCTGAAACTTTATATTCATCCTTGTCTTTAATGATTTCAAGCAATGGTAATACTAAATCATAGGTGTCTGGAATTGCCATATTTTTTCTCCTCTTTTTGCTTAATTAGTATTTTGTCATTTTACTTATTTAATTTTATTATTTTTCTAAAAAAATCAAAAATATTATTTTGTAATATTGTTTTATTATTATCTAATTCTATTTTTTTATCAAAATTATATAATTTTTATTAAATTAATTGAATTAAATCTAATTTTAGATAAAAATATTAATTTTTTGTATATATTTTTAAATTTCATTAAATAAAAAGATATAAAAATCATTAAAAAATTTTGGGAATTTCATAAAAATAATTGTTTGTAATATTTTAATCGTAATATTTATATATTTTTATTACTAAAATAATATTAGAGATATTATAGTGATTCCATGAAGAAAATAGGCAAAAGATTACAAGAGCTTAGAGAGTCTAAAGGATTGTCTCAATCTGATTTGGCCAATTATTTGGGGATTTCCCAGCCATTATTGTCTCAGATTGAATCAGGCAACCGTAATTTGAATCTATCTCTCCTTGATAAGCTATGTTCCCTTTATGGGTGCAGCGATTCATATATTCTCTGCAAAAGCGATGAATACAATTCAATAAACTTCTCATTCAGATCCAAAAATGCAGCCACACAGGATTTGGACTGCATCGCTTCAGTGCATAAGATAATCATGAATATGCGCTTCTTGAATGAATTGAACGACGATGGTGATTTGAATGAGAGATAAGATCAAATTGAATTCATTGGCAGTTGAATTGAGAAGGGATTGGGACTTGAATCCATACAGTCCGATTGACTTGTTCTCTATTGTATTATCCAAATTGCCTGATTTGACCATTCTATTTTATCCAATGAGCGACAATACAAGCGGAATGTGCATAAAGAACATTAATGGCATTGACTTGAATGGATCCAATGAGAAGAAAAAGTCATCAATAGAAGATCTTTCCCATGATATGGTGGTCTGCATCAATTCAAACATGTCCAAAGGAAGGCAAAGGTTCACTTTGGCACATGAGTTATACCATCTGCTCTTTGAAGAGGATAAGAGGGATCTGATAATCTGTGAGGATTCCAATGATGACGATTCTGAAGTCGAAGCCAATATATTTGCATCATACCTGATAATGACCTATGAGGGATTGGAAAGATATGCAAAGACAAATGGCCTCACAGAATGGACATTGGAAGAGGTCATAAGGGCTGAGCAGTATTTCCAAATTAGCCATCATGCCATGCTGTTTAGACTTAGGGAGCATGAATTCATTAGTTTGGAAGAGTGTATGGAACTTCGCTCCGTTCAAATAGGCTATAGTGCCAGAATCAATGGATTTAGCGATAGCTTGTATACTCCTTCCAGCGAATCTGAAAAGTATTTCTCATTAGGCAAATACATCCGTTCAGTTGAGAAGGCATTCAATGAGAATAAGATCAGTGCTGGAAAGCGGGATGAATTGTATTTGGATGCATTCAGAAGCGATCTGACTCATAAGTTCGTGTAAAAGAGAGGCGATTCACTATGATTTATTAAAAAAACTATGAGGATTTTACTCATTAATCTTCTAATTGGGGTGCAGTTTAATCCTTTTTTGGATTAAATTTTTATAAATATGCAAAGGTTTAGTTTTTAAATCTAAATTAATAGATTTTGTGAAGGTTTAGTAAAGGGTTTTTGTAGTTTTTAAGTAAAACTAGCAACATATGTAAAGAGGGTGAATATGAAAACTATTTATGATATAGACTGTTTATTGTATTTTTTAAAGATAGAAAGGGCAGATTTATTGGAAAAAGTATTTTATCATATTGTCATTTCCAATAAGGCCTTCAATTCCTTGAATAATCCGAGCATTCCTGATTTCATAAAGGATAGCTTAAACGATCTGGTGGATAAGGGATTCGTTAAGGTAGAAGAGATTTCACTGAATACCAAGACTTTTGACATATATTATGATATTAAAAATGATCATAAGAATCAGGTTTTAGGGGATGGAGAAGCCTCTTCCATTGCAATAGCAATAAAAAACAATGGAATAATAGCCTATAACAATCCTGATGCCATAAGGGATTATCTGGAAAAATACGATTTAAGATGCATTACACTAGAGGATTTATTCAATCATTTGCTTAAAAAGGGAATCATTTCACAAAAGGAGCTTGAAGACCTTTTAAGAAATAAATGATTTTTATTTCCTGTTCTTTTTTTAATTTTTTATGGTATAAGTCAAATAATTTCTTTCCTTCTTATTTTTTTATTCTATTTTTAATTATTTCACATCAATTTTATGTAAATATTTAAATATTAGTTAACTAATATAATATTGATGAATATTTATATGATAATCAAATAATTTTTATTTATTATTCTAATTTATATTCATGCAATCATTTTTAACCTATTCGGGGGTGAAAATATGATTTGTCCTAAATGTCATACAGTAAATGATGATGAAGAGAAATATTGTAGAGAATGCGGTTTTCAATTGAATTCGGCAAGAATTTGCCCAACTTGTGGAAAGACAAACGATTCCAATTCAAAGTATTGCAAGGAATGCGGAACAGTTTTGACACCGGTGAATACATTTAGAAAACAGGTTATCGAAGAGAATACGAAACAGTCTTTCTTTAGCTTGTATAAGGTACCTATAATCTGTGCTTTGGTTATCATATTGGCCATTGGCGCTGTAACTGGAATGGCTTATTACAATGGCGGTTCCGGTGGAGATGACGGCTTCAGTTCAATCATACCAACAGATGATAATGGATTCTTTAACGATGATGTAAGCAATGATCCGACTCAAGCTCAAATGCAAGAGGAAGATAATAAAACCAATGAGACAAACAATCAGACTAATGATACCAATGCAAGCAAAGCGCTGACAGAAAAGATTGAAAATAAAACTAATCAAACTAAAAACAATACTGAAGTCAATAAGACCAAAGAGCAATCAAACAGCTCCAAATCTTTAAACAGTTCAAAAGACAATTCATCCAAAACTCTAACTGAAAAAGTCAACAAAACTGACAATAAGAACAAGACAGACAAGTCAGACAATAAGAATAAAATATCCGATTCAGACAAGAATGATTCCGGAAGTTCTATAGTGATTCCAGGAATCTCAACTAATGATTCAGATGACCTTATTGATGATTTGGACGATTTGAATGATTCTGAAGATAATGATTTGGATGATAATGATACAGATGACCTGAATGATACAGATGATGATGACTTATCTGATTCTCCAACTGAAATAGAGATGACAGATGTTCCTAATCTTGCTCAAAAGGTATCCGAAAGGAACTATGATTTCACAAGCATAGAATATGAAGGAAATGAATACACTGAAGCTCAATGTATTGATATTTTCTCACAATATCTATTGAACGTTGACAAGAACAAGAATTCTTCAATTGAAATAAGGGATATCGATGAGGCTTCCAATCCTTCAGGTGAAGACTTAAGCCAAACCATTGACAAGTCAGATTACTTGAGCATGGCCCAAAGAGTCCACAGTTGGATTGATCAAAAGGATACAGTTCCTAATTATGTTGGAATAAGCGGTATCGGAGCAGCTGACCTTTCTCCTAAAATGATGCTTAAGATGTTCACTTTAGCAACATTGGAATATTCAATCACCGAAGAGTTGCCTGAATCTGTTGAAATCTAATTGTTTTATTAAATTAGAGAATATCTATTCTCTTTTACTTTTTTTATTTTTTTACATATTTTTAACATATCTTTAGGCTATTTTTTTATATTAATATTATAATTAGATTAAATTTTTTGATTTTTTTTACTAATTCTTTACTAAAATTTTTATTTAAAATTTAAAAAATAATAAGTTTTAAAAAATATGAAAATCATATTATATATAGTATAAAAAAATATATTTTAAGTATTTTCCAAATGAAAAATTCAAATCCTAAAAAGGATTTAAAAACGTTTAATTTAAAAAACAAATGAAATTAATGATTATAAAGTGATAATATGTTAGGACCTTGGGTAGAAAAATACAGACCGCAAACTTTAGATGATGTTGTTGGACAGAAGCATATTGTAAGCAGGCTAAAGCAATATGTCGAGGAAGGAAGCATGCCAAACTTAATGTTTACCGGTCCGGCAGGGGTAGGAAAGACAACATCCGCTCTCGCACTTGTAAAATCAATTTTAGGCGAATACTGGAGACAGAACTTCCTTGAATTGAATGCTTCAGATGCAAGGGGAATTGAAACCGTAAGAACAGACATTAAGAATTTCTGCCGTTTGAAACCTGTTGGAGCTCCATTCAGAATCATCTTCCTTGATGAAGTGGACAACATGACAAAGGATGCACAGCATGCATTAAGGCGTGAAATGGAAATGTATACAAAAACAGCTTCATTCATTCTTTCCTGTAACTATTCCTCTAAAATAATCGATCCTATCCAATCCAGATGCGCAATATTCAGATTCACACCAATAAAGGCAGAGGAAATAGCTGACAGATTGAAATATATTGCAGAAGCTGAAGGCTGCCAATACGATGAGGCTGCAATCAACACCATCGTAAACTTTGCAGAAGGGGATATGCGTAAATCCGTCAACATGCTCCAATCTGCAGCGTCCACAGGTTCAATAACTGAAGACCATGTGTTTGAAGTCGTATCCAAGGCAAAGCCACAGGAAATCAAGAAGATGGTCAATGCCGCATTGATGGGAGACTTCATGAAATCCCGTGATATCCTGAGGGAAGTGATGATAATGCAGGGTACAAGCGGAGAGGATATGGTCAATCAGATCTATCAGGATGTTTCCTCTAGAGTGATGGAAGGGAAGATGGATGGAGACGTCTATATGAATCTGATTGGAGCAATAGCTGAAACAGACTTCAGAATCAGGGAAGGAGCCAATCCAAGAATACAATTGGAAGCATTGCTTGCCAAATTCCTTTAGATCTTATTGTAACTTATTCTTATGAATTATTATTTAATTTCAGGTAACAATCATGTTATGGACAGATAAATACCGGCCAAAGACATTTGATGATGTTGTCGGTAATGTAAAGCAAAAGCAGATCATTCAAAAGTGGGTTGAGAAGTGGAAAAACGGAGAGCCTCAACCACCATTGTTATTGATAGGGCCTGCAGGAACAGGAAAGACCACAATAGCCCATATCATAGCAGATGAATTCTCCGAATATATTGAACTCAATGCAAGTGACAAGCGTTCACATGACCTGTTGATGTCAACAATAGGTGAATCAGCAAATACATATTCACTCTTTGGAAACAATAGAAAACTGATCATAATGGACGAAGTTGACGGTATTCATGGAACCAATGACAGGGGCGGAACAAAGGCCTTGAACAAAATCATCAAGGAAAGCAAACAGCCTATCGTAATGATGGCAAATGACTTTTACAGCAATAAGCTTACCACTATAAAGAAGAATGCACAAGTCATTAAAATGGATAAGATCAAATCCCCTTCAATCAACAAGTACCTTCGTGATGTGGTGCTCAAAAGTGAGGGAATTGAAGTTGATAGGGAAGTCCTGATGAAATTGGCAAAGAGGTCCAGCGGAGACTTGCGTTCATCAATCAACACCTTGCAGGCTCTTGTTGAAAATGGAGGGGAATTGACAGAGGAAGCCCTTGATTCAACAAGCCAAAAGGACAATACAAGTACAATATTCGATACCGTAACAAGGGTATTGAAAAGCAAGAATCCTGAGCATGTGAAGCGTTCACTCTTTGAAAACAATGAGGATCCTACATTGGTTATGGAATATATTGCTGAGAACATTCCAAGGGAATATGAAAGGAACAATGAAGTCAAGAAGGCTTATGAAATGATCTCTCAAGCTGACCTATACTTTGGAAGGACCCGCTCCAGCCAGTATTACGGCTATTGGAAGTATGCATCTGACTTTATGGGTGTAGGAGTATCAGTCTCCAAGAATGAAACCTATAGGAAATTCAGCAAGGTAGTTGGCCCGATGGCATTCACCATGATGGGAAGAACCCGTGGAAAAAGGGCATTGAGGGACCAGATAGCCTCTAAAATGGAAGAGAAAATGCATGTTTCACTTCAGGTGGCCTATACAATCTTCCCCTATTTTGAAATAATGTTTGAAAATGATGAAGTGGCTTGGGAAATATCAGACTTCCTGGAGCTTGAAGACGATGAGATCAAGTTCTTCAGAAAGAAAAAGATTCCTAAATCCGTAATAAACAAGATGGAAAAGATCAAGGCAGAGATGAGGGAAGAGGAAAAAGAGGAATGGAGAAAGACCATTAAAGATGGAATATTCAGAGAGATTCCTCCTCAAGATATGAATATTGAAAACGAATCTGCTTCCAATGAAGAGGATTTAGAAGATATCGATTCACATAAGAATGCAACTGTAATAGATATCTTTGATGATTTTGATGATGATGAATTGGATGAGATAGCAAATGAATACTCATTGGAAAACAGTCCTAAGTCAAAATTAAGAAAGAAAAAATCATCTGATGGAGACTCTGAATCTAAAAAGGAGAAAAAAGAGGAACTTGATAAGGGACAAACTACTTTATTCAGTTTCTAAAAATAATATTTTTCCTTTATTTAAATATTATAAATTGAACATTGGAATTTCATTTTAATTAAAATATTAAATTATATTGATTAACATTAAGTAATTAGATAAATTTAAATACTTAAACATTAATAATCATTATGAAAAATATAAGAGGGGTTTTATATGAAAGGAACTTGGAAACTCAAATTAAGATTATGGCTTTCTATGCTGGTCATGTTCGGTCTATTATACATATTGATCATGCTGGCAGGTAATTTCTTAGGATATGGAGGCTTCTATGGATTCTATGCAATAGCAGGATTAGTTGTCCTATTCCTCCAATATCTGTTCGGTCCAAAGATTGTGGAAAGTTCAATGGGAGTTCATCAATTAAGTGAAGCTGAAGCTCCTGAACTTCATAGAATGGTGGCAGAATTGGCTGCTGCAGCAAATATTCCTAAACCTAAGGTGGGAATATCCAATACAATGGTGCCAAATGCTTTTGCATATGGAAGATCCAAACGCAGCGGACATGTATGTGTCACCAAAGGAATCCTTGGTTTGCTTGATGAAGAGGAACTTAGAGCTGTTTTAGGCCATGAGATGTCCCATATCAAGCATAATGATATGGCAATCACAACCATTGTCAGTGCGATTCCATTGGTCTGCTACTACCTATCATTCTCACTGATGTTCTCCGGCGGTGGAGACAATGACAATGGTGGAGCAATCCTTGGTGTTTTGGCGTTGATCGCTTACTTCTTAGGCCAATTGATTGTACTCTTCATCTCAAGAATAAGAGAGTATTATGCAGATGCAGGAAGCGTTGAATTAGGTTGCAAGCCTGAAAAATTGGCTTCTGCATTGTATAAATTGGTTTACGGTGCTGCAAGAGTCCCACAATCTGAAATCAAGGATGTGGAAGGAACAAAGGCATTCTTCTTGACTGACATATCCAATGCAAGAAATGAATTCAACAATTTGGCTCAATTGGACTTGGACCATGATGGAACCATAAGTGCAGAAGAGCTTAACGTACTCAGAGATTCTAAAGTAAATGTCAAGACTTCCAATAAGGTGATGGAACTCTTATCCACACACCCAGACATGCTTAAGAGAATCAAAAGATTGGCTGATTATAGCTAATCTCATCTTTTTCTTTTTTTATTTTTTCTTATTATAAAATAAATTTGCTTTTTTTAATTCTTTTAAAAAAAGTCTATTTTTTTAATTCTTATAATTTAAATTAATCCTTATTATTTTTAATTAAATTTATAATAACAAATATTTATATAATAGTTAATACTAATATTAGTTTGTATGTATAAAAACTAAAATTATATAAATAATATTTTTCAAATGCTCTCTGTAATCCTATTTATATTACAATAAAGAGAACTTAAAATAATAATAAAATAATATAAAAAATAACAATTAATTACGCTTATACAGGTGAAATAATGAGTACCGAAAGAAAATACATTGTACTGAAGGGAGGAAGGGAACATAACCTCCAAAACATTGATTTATCCATACCTAGAGATAAGTTTGTAGTTGTTACAGGCTTAAGCGGTTCCGGTAAATCAACACTTGCATTTGACACTATCTATGCTGAAGGACAGCGCAGATATGTTGAATCCTTATCAGCTTATGCAAGACAGTTCTTAGGCCAAATGAAAAAGCCTGAAGTGGATTATATTGAAGGATTATCCCCTGCAATTTCAATTGACCAAAAGACAACAAAGGTAAATCCAAGATCAACAGTAGGTACCATTACAGAAATCTATGATTATTTGCGTTTATTGTTTGCAAGAATAGGAGTTCCACATTGTCCGAACTGTGGAAAGGAAATTTCCCATCAGACCATTGGACAGATAACAGAATCCATTATAGAAGAGGGAGAAGGAACCAAGATTCATGTGCTTGCACCGGTTGTAAAGGATCGTAAAGGTGAACATAAGGACATTCTAGAAGACTTCAGGAAAAAGGGATTCGTAAGAGTTAGAGTCGATGGTGAAATTAAAGGCCTTGATGAGGATATAGAGCTTGGAAAGAACTTCAGGCATAATATAGAGTTAGTAGTCGACAGGCTTGTAATAAGAGAAGGAATAGACTTCCAAAGAAGATTGTCAGATTCTGTAGAAACTGCCTGTAATTTTGCAGAAGGTCTTGTAACCGTCATGTTTAATAAAAGGGATGATGAAGGGAATGAATCCACATATGAAAAAACCTATTCCGAAGACTTTGCATGTACCAGTTGCGGCATAAGTTTCCAGGAATTGACTCCTCGTATGTTTTCATTCAATGCACCACAAGGTGCCTGTCCTGAATGTAATGGTATTGGAACAAAAATGGAAATGGATCCTGACTTGATCGTTCCAAACAAAAACCTCAGCTTGAATGACGGTGCTATAGTCCCTTGGTCCAAATCAACCAAAAGAGAAAATTACTATTATCAAATGCTGAAATCAGTGGCCGAACATTTCGGATTCAGCATGGACACTCCATTCAAGGACCTGACTCCTGAACAGCAGAACATCATTCTCTACGGGTCCAATGAGAAAGTTTCATTTGCATTTAAAAGAAGAAACAGGTCCTACAGAGTGAACCGTAAGTTTGAAGGTGTCATCACAAGAATGGAAAGGTTATATATAGAAACCAAATCAAATTACAATAGAAGTTATATCTCCAAATTCATGAGTGACCGCAAATGTCCTGTCTGTGGCGGTAAAAGGTTGCGCCCAGAGGTATTGGCAGTTACTGTTGGTGATATGAACATTATGGATGTGTGTGACTTGTCAATCAAGGACAGCTATCAGTTCTTCCAGGACTTGGAGCTTACAGAAAGGCAATTGTTCATCGGTAAGGAGATCTTGAAGGAGATCAAGGCCAGATTGAAATTCCTTGTTGATGTTGGATTGGATTACATTACAATGTCAAGGTCCTCAGGAACATTGTCCGGTGGAGAGGCACAGAGAATCAGATTGGCTACCCAAATAGGTTCAGGACTTGTAGGTGTATTATACATTTTAGATGAGCCAAGTATAGGTCTTCACCAAAGGGACAATAAGAAGCTCATCGGTACCTTAAAGCATTTAAGGGACATAGGAAACACCTTAATAGTAGTGGAACACGATGAGGAGACCATCTTGTCTGCAGATTATGTCATTGACATAGGACCTGGAGCTGGGGAGCACGGAGGAAAGATAATCGCTGAAGGAAGTCCTGAAGAGATTATGCAGTCTCAAGAGTCCATTACAGGCAGATACCTATCAAGAAGGGAAACCATTCCTATCAGCACTGAAAGAAGAACTGGAAACGGCAAGTTCCTAACAATTAAGGGAGCTGCTGAAAACAATCTGAAACATATTGATGTTGATATTCCATTGGGGCTCTTTACCTGTGTTACAGGAGTGAGCGGTTCAGGAAAAAGCAGTCTGATCAACCAAGTATTGTATAAGGGATTATCCACTATCATCAATAGAAAATACCTGCACCCTGGAAAGCATGATTATATTGAAGGAATTGAAAACATCGATAAGATCATAAGAATTGACCAGACTCCTATCGGTAGAACTCCACGTTCAAACCCTGCCACCTATGTGGGAGTATTCACTCCAATAAGGGAGCTCTTTGCAGAGACTCCAGAATCCAAGGCAAGAGGATATAAGCCTGGAAGATTCAGTTTCAATGTAAAGGGAGGAAGATGCGAGTCATGCTATGGTGATGGAATCATACAGATTGAAATGCACTTCCTGTCTGATGTTTATGTTCCTTGTGAAGTCTGTAAGGGTAAGAGATACAATGATGAGACCTTGGATATTCGCTATAAGGGAAAGAACATCTATGAAGTATTGGAAATGACTGTCGAGGAAGCATTGGCATTCTTTGAGAATGTGCCAAGAATAGCTAAGAAGCTACAGACATTATATGATGTAGGTTTAGGTTACATAAAGCTAGGACAGCCTGCCACTACCCTTTCGGGTGGGGAAGCGCAAAGGGTGAAACTGGCTAAGGAGCTCTCCAAATCCAGTACCGGACAGACATTATATATATTGGATGAACCTACTACAGGTCTTCATTTCGATGACATCAAGAAACTGTTGAACGTTTTAAACAGATTGACAGATGCAGGAAACTCTGTAGTGGTCATTGAACATAACTTGGATGTCATAAAAACAGCGGATTATATCATTGATTTAGGTCCTGAAGGTGGAGATGGCGGTGGTGAAGTCATTGCCACAGGAACACCTGAAGAGGTCGCAGAATCCGGAACTTATACAGGAGATTTCCTAAAAGAAGTTCTAAGTGAGAATATAACCGCTCATGCAAAAGAGTTGGTTGAAGAAAATGCAAGTAAATAATGGTTATCTCTTATTTACTATTTTTTTATTTTTTTAGATTATTTTTAATTTTCTAATTTTTTTAAATTTTTTATTTTTATTCTAAATTTTTTTTTAGTTTTACTTTTTTAAGAGTTAGTTTTTAATATATTATTTTTTAAAAAAAGAGAATCAGATGCTATTTTTTAAGCAATTTAGACCTTTGTGCAGCCACTTCCCTGACATATTTGTCTTCGTCATTATTTGCAATATCATCCAATGCAGTCACATTCTGAATGTTCTTACAGGCTGCCTCACGAATCTTTGGATCTTCATCATTACGTGCTAAATCGGTTAATATCTCCTGATTCTTTACTTTAGAGATGGCTTCAATACGTGCATCATTGAATTGGCCATTAACTGATATGTCTTCTAAAAGTTTTTTATCCTTAATCTTCTTGATTGTATTAAACCTAATATTGGAATCATTATTGCTTTTTGCAATTTCAGACAGCACATTTTCAGATCTTATTTTGGATATCGCTTCAAGCTGGCTGTCCAGATAATTGGATTCCTCGCTGACTTTTACCAATAGCTCCTCATTTTCAATACTGCCAATGGCTAACTTACTTATTTCCTCGTGTTTGGATGATATGGCAACTTTCATCAAATTGCTTTCATAATCAAAAGAGTCATCATCCCTATAATTTTCCCTATTGGAAATCACTTTATTTAAAGCATTTTTAGCTACAATTAAATCATCATCATTGATAGAAATATCAATTAAATTAGTCAATGATTCAATATTCTTGATAGCTTCACTTCTAACGAAACTATCGTCCTCTGATGTATAGATATCCTTAAGAATATTTTCATTTTTCATGTCTTTTATTGCTTCAATTCTAACGAACTTGTCCTCATCATTCAAGGCGATTTCCTTCAGGACATCTTCATTTTCTATTTTTTCAGTTGCCTTAATCCTTGATGATGAAGATTTTGAATTCAATGCAATTTCAATAAGGTCCTCTTGGGAACCTAATCTTTCTATTGCAGCGGAACATACATGCTCATCCTTCTCATTGAATGCAATTTCCTTAATGATGTCATTATTGGCATCAGCATCCAACTTATTCAAAGCTTCAACCCTGATGAACTTGTCATAATCCTCATTCAATGCAATATTGGATAGGATCTCATCGTCAGTGAAGTTCTCATTGTTTATTATCAGGTTTATGATCTTCTTGTCAGTTGAATTCTTCAATATTTCCGCTAAAATCTGATTGTTTTCAATTCTTTCTATGGCATTGAAGCATACTTTCTGGTCTTTTGAATTGAGGCAGACATCCATCAATACAAGTTCATCCTCAATTTCACGAACTGCGACCAATCGGTTCTTGCCTTTCTTGTCAAATTTGGCAATTTCTGCAAGGACATTTTCTTCCATGTCCAATTTGTCAAAGGCTATTTGCCTAACGTCAGTGTATTTGGCGTTGTATGCCAATTCCTTCAAGATGTTAGGGTCTGTAATCCTTGATGCAGATATGGTCCTCACATATCTGTCCTTATTGTCCATAGCCAGATCTTCCAAAACATCTTGTGACTTCATTTCCATAACTGCAGCAATCCTGTTGTTTCTGTTGTCGTGAGATATTGCAATTGCCCTAAATGCTTCATCCTTCAAAACGTCCTCTTTAGATCTGGAGTCATTCTTAAGACGTTTTTCCTTGGCAATTCTTATATCATCAGGGCTTATTTTTTCTAAAGAACTGAAATCAATTGCATTATTGTCCTTTTTATTCTTATCGTTCTTTTTATCTTTTTTTATAAAGTCAAATAAACCCATTTTTTCACCAATTTGGAAGATTATTAAGAATATTATTTATTTTGTCAGAATTTTATTATTTTACTATTCCTTTTTGAATTTTTTCTCTAAAGCAATGATTATTGCAAATGCTATAAGGGCTAGCAAGATGCAAATGAACCAAGACCCATTGTTTGTTGTAATCTGATTTATAGGTAATCTTAATGTTCCAACCATTATACCAATCAAAAATGCCATAGTGGAGGATTCGTACCTTTCAAGCAGATAGTTCAATAGCTTTGAAAATCCTAGGATTCCTATGGCCGCTCCAATGCAGAATACGAAAATCTCTATGAGATTTCTTGAATTCAAGGCATTCAGCATGTATTGATATTGCCCTAGCAGCAATAATAGGAAAGATCCTGATATTCCAGGCAGGATCATAGCACAGATTGCAATAAGGCCTGAAATGAATATTACAATCAGGCTGTGGTTTGTTGCAATCGGGTTCAATCCTACAAAAACATATGACAGAATGATTCCAATTAGAGTGATGATCAGCAATCTTAGATTGAATTTGCCTAATTTAGTGTATAATATATATGCAGAAGCCAAGATTAATCCCAAGAAGAATGAAAAGGTATATGCTGTTTGGGTATCTAGAAGATAGCTGATCACTTTAGCTAATGTGATGAATGCAATTCCTATACCTAATGCCAATGGAATAAAGAGTTCAAAATCAATTTCTTCAATCAGTCTTTCCTTGAAATCGGAGAGATTGCCCTTTAAGAGTGGCTTTAGGAAACTGAATCTTATGCGGCTGATGGCATATATCAATCTTTCATAAATTCCAGTGATCAATGCAATGGTTCCTCCTGAAACGCCAGGAACAATATCTGCAGATCCCATAAATAGGCCTCTAAGGAAGATCAAAATCATCTCTTTGAAATCAAAATTCATAAAATTCCTCTATTTCATTTATTTCTTTAAATGTTTTCTATTATTTTAATATTATTATATATTTTTATTTTATAATAAATAGATAACTAAAATTATTCATTATGTATATTTTGATATATTTTATGTTTTTAATATATTTTTAAGTATATTTTTAAGTATATTTTTGAGCAATTATTTCAAAGAATTCTTTTTTTAAATCATTCAAATTTCAAAAATTAATATTTGATTTTTATTTAGGAAAATATTCTCAAATTGTGCTTATTTTCTAATAAAAAGGCCAATTTTTACTAAAAGTATATATAAGATAAAAAATAAAAATTTTAGTACAAGAATTTAAAATAGATAAATTCAGTTTATACGAACAGTTTATTTCAAAAAGGAGGTGTAAATATATCGAAGAAGATAAGATTTACCCTGATTTTTGCATTGATATTGTTCTTGAGTATTAATGTAATATCAGCTAATGAAATAAATGACAATGATTTGAATGGTATTGATTCAGCTGACGCTATAGGAATCGATTCAGTTGATAATGCCAATTACATTTCTTCTGATTCAGATGAGAATCAGATTGAATATGGTGATTCTAATTCAAATGGTGATGAGGAAAATGATTTATCACCAGATTCATCAGGGGCCAATACTGGGCTTACAGAAGAGAATATGCCTGATGAAGATGATTCTTCCATAACAAATAATGAAGAGGAATCAAAAGAGAATACATCCATTTCCATTTCAAGCACTTCTGTGGTTAGAGGTACAACCTTTTATCTTTACCTGAAGGATAATGATGGAAATCCAATATCCGGCAAGAATATCACAGTAAATATTGCAGGTAAGGAATATACAAAAACCACCAACAAGAATGGTGCGATTTCATTAAAATTTAGCTCATACTTAGGCAAATATGCACTAAAAGCTAAATTTGAAGGAGATTCCGATTATCTCCCTAGCAAAAATTCTTTTACTATTAATTTTTATAGATATGAAACAAAAATAACCGTTACAAGCAAATCAATTGCTAGAGGCAAATATTTCTATGCCTACTTAAGAAACAGTAGCGGTAAGGTTATAGCCAATCAGACTATTACCATAACTTTGAATGGCAAGAAATACACTAAGACTACCAATAGCAAAGGTAAGATTAGTTTAAAATTGACAGATCCTGCAGGCAAATATGCATTTAAGATCAAATTTGCAGGTTCAACATCTTATATGCCATCCAACAGGTCTTTTACTCTAAAAATCTATAGGCAACAAACCAATATCAGTGTTGCCAGCAAATCAGTCATTAGAGGAAAATATCTATATGCATACTTAAAAACCTATAATGGTGAGGCATTAGCCAATAAATCAATTAGAATTAAGTTCTATTATAGCAAAAATGTCTATAAATATTTCTATAAGACTACTGATAAGAATGGTAGGGTTAGCTTAAAGATTAACTCAAAACCTGGTAATTACACAACTAAGATTTATTATGATGGTTCAGGCTATTATAAGTCTGGATTTAAATCCTTTAAATTGAAATCTTATGTTGCAAGCACTAAAATCAGTATTGCCAATTCCTCTGTAGTCAGAGGCAAGTATTTATATGCCTACTTGAAGGATGGTTCCGGAAAGCCGGTATCAGGTGAAAAACTTGTAATAAACTTCAGCGGCACTAAATATACAAAGACCACTGACTCAAATGGTAAAGTGTCATTGAAGATTGATTCAAAGGTTAATAGTTATGCCGTTAAGATAAAGTATGCCGGTTCCGTTGGCTATAAGTCCAGCAGCAAATCATTTACTCTTAAGGTATTGACTAATGCCACTGCAAAGATAATCGTGAAAAATGGCACACCTGGAGAGTTTACTATAAGATTGACAGATTCAAAAGGAAACCCTCTTGTTAATCAAACTGTTAGCATCACTTCCATGTTCGGAAATCAATCATCAGGAACTGGAGTCAAGATGACTAAAAAGACCATTATCATTGATTCCGATAATATATACAATAAGGAAAAGGACTTGAAATTCATCAATGATATAGCTAAAATATTAAGATCCAAAGGATATACTGTTTTAGTTAATGATGATATCGGTCCTAACGAACATTGTAAAGACATATATAAATATGGATATGAAAATGTTTGTGTCTTCTGTATTTTTGGAGGATGCGATAGTGGTATGTTTTATGATATGAGCAGTAAATGGTATCAGAATTATTTAAAGCAATATAATAATAGGGTTGTATTAGGATTTACTAGAACTCAAGTCGATTTGGCTACTTGCACATGGCTTAAAAGGGCTCATGATGACAACTATAGTCCTAGCAACTTTACAGGTATATCCAATCCTGGGTCTTATCTAAATGACCATAATATGGATTACGTTTATGGAAGAAATGCTACTGAAATGGCTAATAATTTCCTTAACTATGCTGTTAAAGGTTTAAGCATTGGTTTAAATAATACAGTACCTTGCGATATAAATACTTATAAAGTAACTACCAATGAAAACGGATATGCTACTATAAGCGGTTTGGCTTCAGGAACTTACACTATGAAGTGTTCATATTCCAATACTGCATTAGGTTATGTTGCCGATACTGTTCAAAAGAAAGTAAATATATTATAAAGTAATATCTTAGGATATTACTCGTTTTTATTTTAATTTTTTTTTATTAATTTTTTTCTAATTTTATCTTCTAATTCTTTTTTCTATTTTTTAAATAAATATTCCATTATTTTCAATTTTTACTAATAACTATTAATATTAGAAAAATCATATATTTAATTGTATTTTTTAGAATAATAATTTAGATATGCTTAACAATTTATCTCAATTATATGGTGAAATTATGTTTTATAGTACTATTATGAAAATTGATTCTATTGACAGATTAAGAGATATCAGAGATGCATTATTAGTTGAACAAGGTATTAATCCTACTAGAAATGGTGAACAGGCCATTCGTGTAGTAGTTGATAGGATTGATGAGATTCAAAATACTTTAGATAAAAGAACCAATACTTTATAAATTCAGATCTTTTTATTTTAGGTTTTAAAATGTCAATATCAATTATTAGAAGCAGGAGAAGACTAATTCATAGAAATTCCTATAATCCTCCTCACCACCGAAGAAATAAAAAACTATTAGCCACAACACAAGCTCAAAGAGCTCAAAGAAACAGAGAAAAAAAGAGGGCTCAATTGGATAGGCTTAAGAATAAGAATAAACCTAAAGCTAAAAAGAGACCTAAAAGATCTAAAATGCCTTATAGATTTAAGTATTATCAGTTCCAGGATTATAAATTCAAGGCTGAACTGGAAGAATTAGAGGAAATAAAGTAATTTTATTTCTTTTTTTACTTTTTTTAATTTCATACTTGCTTTTTTTTAAGAAAATTGATAAATTTTTGTTTTATATTTTACTAACTATTTGCATTATATAAAAATATTTCTTTTTTACTGAACTATTTGTAAATTAACAAACAATTTATATTATATTAAACTATTAGTTTATAATAAAACTAATTATTTTTTATATTCGAACTGATTTTTTTATTTTTATAATTTAAAACAATTCGTATTAAATGAAACTAATTTTAATTATTTTAAAATTTATAATTTTTTTACAGAATAAAATAATTCTAAAATAATTAAACTATTCGTATAAAATTAAACAAATTTCCATTTTTTTAAATTTAATAATAGGGATAAATAGAATATTATAATGACCAATAAAATTGTGATAATAAATCTAATAATTTTCAATAAACACAGATCTTAAGAAATTATGATTATTTTTGAAAAAATTCCTATAAAAAAATCGATTTTTCATTAATCAAAAAGAAGGCCATTTAGCTGATTTTCATGAATTTTTTATAAAAATTTACTTCGTTAAACTACAGTATAACGAAGTTAAAAATATACAATATTCAAAACTATCAAAAAACAACTAATTGATATATATGTAATTGTATCTTTTTTATATTTTAGAACATTTTTGATTTTTGGCCAGAATTTTTCATTTTACACTTGAAATCTAACTAACAGATTTTTCATAAGAAAAATTGCAATATAGTTTTCAATAACATGGACTGTTCGCATTTTATGATATGAAATAGTACTATTTTTCAGCTGAATTATTTTTCTCTCTATTTGTTTTAATCTTTCAAAATGAAATTTTTATTAATGCCAAAAAATTTATCATATTTCCAAATTTTCAGGATTTATAATTAAAAAATCTTAAAATTATAAGATCTATAAAAAGTAATACTTTTTATCAAATAAATAATAATTAAGTAATAATAATTATCAATTTTTTATTACTTTTAAAAATCAATACAGTATTACTTTTTATAAAATTAGTAATAATATATAAAAATTTTAGTATTACTTTTTTTCAATTTTTTAATAATTTTAAAAAAATTTAAGTATTACAAATATAGAAAAAAGTAATAAATAAATAATAATTATAATAGAAAAAGTAATAATATTAATTATTCTGATAATTATGATGTTAGAAAATTATTAAAGTAGAAAATTATTAGATCATAAGGATATGGAGATTCTATAAAAATTGACTAAAATATTAAAAAATAATAAGGATATGTATATCAATTAGTTCAAAATTATAAAATTGAAGTAATATTTAATAATTTAAAAAGAAAGCCTCATTTATATTAAAGAATTAATAAAAATTTGAATATAAAAAAAGATAAATTTAATATAAAAAATGTATAGTAAAATAAAATTATCTGAATTCTATTTTACCATTATTATTGATTAAAATTCCTTTGCCAATCATGGAATCTATGACTAAAGTGATCTTATTTGAAGTCTTTTTAGATGTTGATCTAAAACCGAAAGCTCTGGAAACATTTTTAGCCAGATCTTGAACTTTCAAGGATTTTTCAAAACTTAAAACCAAATCAATGGCCTTTTCTATTTCAACTTCAGAAATCATGTCGATATTTGGCTTAACTCTTTTTCTAACCTTTACAGAGTCATAGTCTATGAACAAGAAATCATTTTCTCTAATCAAAAGCAAATGATTTTCATTGCGGTCAATGATATCAAGTATGGTATTCTTAAATTTAGTTCCTGCACGGGATAAGCCGCAGCCTTCTCTTAATCTACGAATAACAATGTCAATATGAACAGGACCTTCAGCAGCAACTATATCCATGACAGCAGTAGCCAATTTCTTCTCATCGTCATAGATTTCAGCTGGAGACTTGATGATTATGTCTTCAATTTCCTTGTAGTCTTCAATATAATCGCTTAATTTACCGGAAGGAGTTAATCTGGTATTATCTACAGCACTGAGAACATTAGCTTCCTGTATTCTTTGATCCTCCAAGTTCTGATAGCCTTGACCTACATCAGTGATGATTCCTTCAAATTCATCGTCATCGATTTCGATGTCATCTATATGTTCAAATTCATCATCTTCAATGAATTCTGAACCTAATTCCTCTATAATAACTGATTCTTCAGGTATAGTTTCAGCAATTTGGGAATAATCATCAGAAGAATGATAGATTTCGGTTTCCTGACCAATAGGAATTATAGGTTCAGATTCCTCATCAATATAATCGAATTCAGGAATATCCTTTAAAAATGAATCAGAAGAATCTTCAATATATTCAACATCAGAAGATGAATTGGTATATTCCTCGATTTTATCTAAATATTCATGTTTTTTAGAGGTAAATAATGATTCATAGTTATCCTTTTCTGTATTTTGAGTATTATAAATAACTTCAGGTTCTATATATGGGTCATATGGATCTTCAAAGAACTCATCATCTGCATTACGGTCTATAACATAAACCATTTCCCTTTCAGTAGGATTCTCTATCTCATCCATAGAAGCCTTTAAGTAGAGCATTTCATTTTTAAGGCTATTGACCGTTCCTGCAATTCCAGTCTTGTTCCTGTCATTATTTTTAGGGTATTGAACAGCATTCTTCTTAAGGGCATTTTCAATTCCAACTGCACTGTAATAATACGGATTATCAGGATCATTAGGGTCTTGTGCTGGATGATTTTGAGTTTGTGGATGATCATTTGCTTGAGATTCTCTATTGCTTTCCTCATTCAAATCATCAGATTCTTCAAAAAATTCTTCAAATTCATCTTCTGATTCAGATTCTTCTAAATATTCCTCAAATTCCTCATCATCGATAGGAGAAATATAATCTACATCTTCATCGTAATGATCGTTTTGATTATTGTTTCTCATTTCAGCACTAATAGGAACAATAACATCTGGAGAATCATTGAATTGATCATCGTCTTTCTTTCTTCTTGGAGCCTTATATTCTCTCATATTTTCAATACCTTCAGCTTCATTGTTTTCCATATCTTCTTCTTTAATCTCATTGATAATATCTTCTGAAATCTCTTCAATGCCCTCTTCTTCATCTTCAAGGCCGAATACAATTACATCATCCATATCCTCTTCATCATCCTCAAAGATGTATACTGGGGCACCGCTTATATCGTTTATATTATTTTCAATTATATCTTCTTCAGCATATTCGAAAATTTCTTCAGTATTATCTTTTTCATCATATTCTATATTATCTTCAATAATATTTAGTTCCTCTTCTTTATAAAGATTTACATTTTCATCTATTTCATTATCCTTACTTTCATTATCAAAATCAATAGATTCATCTTTAATTTCTATTTTAGTTTCTTTTTGAACTTCTTTCTTATTTGATTTTTTATTTATTTGCTCTTGAGCTTTATCAATTGATTTTTCTTTTTTAGGCTTTTCTATTTTCTTTTTTTGTTCTTTTTGAACCTTTTTAGGTTCTTTAATGTCTTGAGAATCATTATTTTGCTTATTATTTACTAATTCATCCCCTATATTCCTCAATCTGTTCATTAAAGATTTTGCCCTATTATTATCATTGCTTCTGTTTCTATTTGAAGAATTTTCAAAACTTTCAGAACGTTGAGCTCTTTCTTTGACTTTGAATTCCCCATCAAGAACGTCTTTTTTATTTGAAGCATCCCCTTTAACTTTAGATTCTTTCACTTTGGATTTTCCTTCAAATTTAGAGGAGACATCATCTTTAGATGAATTGAATTTTGTATTCTTAGATTGTTTAGATTTAGTTTTTTGACTTTTTTCCTGTTTTTTATGAGTATTGGATTGTTTCAGTTGATCTTTTTCATTGATTATATTATCTTTAACAGGAATATCCGGTATTTCATCTATTTCTTTTTGAATAGGTTTTTTATCTTCAACAGGAATATCCGGTATTTCATCTATTTCTTTTTGAATAGGTTTTTTATCTTCAACAGGAATATCCACTTTTTTATCTTTTTCTTTTATTATATCCTCATTAATATGAATAGATTCATCATATTCATCATCAACAAGATCAGGAATATTTTCAATGGAAAATTCATCTTCAATAGAAGTTTTATCTTCAACAGATGATTTGCTTTCATCAGAAGATTCTTTAGTCAATTCATCATCAAAGTCTTCCAAATACCTATTGATCAGGTCTTCCTTTTCTTTTTCCTTTTCAGCCTTTTCATCCATCTCCTCCTTAATGGATTGGATATTGGCCAAATCATTATCAATAATGCTTATATCATCCTCTTCATTATCAGCAATATAATCATCATCTTCATTTTCATCATCTTTTCCAAGGACAACAGTGGTTACAGGGTTGATTTTCATTGATTCTACGTCGTTGATTTTCTTCTTCAAGTCCTTTACTTTAGTGCTTGTGATTGTTGATTCAATATTCTCCAATAGCTTAGCTCTTGCCAAGTCCCTATTTCTATACCAGTCTGTTGACCAGATATGATAGATGTTCCAGCCTAAACCATTCAATACTTGCTCTCTCAGCCTATCCCTATCTCTTGCCACCTTGCTTGAAGCGTAGTTATGGCCATCACATTGGATACCTAAGATATATTTTCCGGGATTATCCGGGTCTATGATTGCCAAATCCACTCTAAATCCAGCACAACCTACCTTCTTGTCCACTTCATAACCGTTTTCTGCTATGAAATTGTAGATTGCATCTTCAAATGGAGCTTCATCATAGTCATCATACTGAACATCCTGATTATAATGCAGATTTTCAGCATATTCCAGGAAACTTTGCAATGATTTTACACCAAATGGTGGATTTGCAGTCAAATGAATGTCATGAGCTCTGAAATTGGTGAATACAACACATTTCTCCCTTGCCCTTGTGACAAGAACATTCAAACGTCTTTCTCCTCCGTCCTGATTCAATGGACCGAAGTTTAGAGACATCTTTCCTTCAGTGTCATAACCATATCCAACACTGATTAATATGACATCCCTTTCATCTCCCTGAATGGTTTCAAGGTTCTTGACGAAGAATCTTTCTTCCTTATTTTCTGAAAAGAGAGCTTCAAATTCAGGATGTGCCTTCCTTTCAATCTCCAATTCCTCTAGAATCGCATTCTTTTGAGCTACAGAGAATGTGCCGACACCTAAACTCTTTTTGTCACCATATCTCTCAAAGTGTCTGAATATCTCCTTGACTACGTCCTTTGCCTCAAGAGGATTTGCAGAGCCTTCTCCCCTATGATATTGGGTATTAGGATTATAATGGAACTTAAGACCTAATTCAGGGTCTGTATGTGATGGAGATGGATAAACCAATAGCTCATTGTCATAGAATTCCCTGTTTGAAATATTGATTAGAGACTCATGACGGCTTCTATAGTGCCATTTGAGCATTTTGACTGGGAATGATAATTTACATAAATGCAATATGCTTTCCATATCCAATGCGGTAGCAACCTCTTCACCGCTTTCACTGTCAGTCATCTGATCAAAGAAGCTTGTTGGTGGTAATTGTTGTGTGTCACCCATTACAACAGCAGTCTTTCCTCTCATGAATGCGCCTAAAGCGTCTTCAGGCTTTACCTGACTTGCCTCATCGAAAATGACCACATCAAACTGCAGTTTAGGATTGGTAGGATCAAGATATTGTGCAATTGACAATGGACTCATCATGAAGACAGGTTTGATCTTCTTAATGGTTCCTCCTGCCTTTTCCAATAATGTTCTAACAGGCAAATGGCCGCTTTTTCTTGTAAATTCACCAGCCAATACCTTGGCTTCAGGGTCATTTGCAGCACCATATATCTTAGGAATTTCACTGTTTAGTTTATTGAAAATCCTTTTTCTATTCAAGTTGATGATCTTTACATCCAAATCCTTGAATTCCTTGATTCTATTCTCATGCAATTCCCCAATGAAGGTTGCCAAAGTATCATTCTCATTAAATACAATGTTTAAAAGGCTGTCTGCAAAATTGCCTAAAACCAAAGATTTGACATCATCCTTTTTGATGTTTCTCTTTTCAATGGTCTTTATGAATAATGATGCTTCGCTGTTTCTGCATGCCCTTTTGGTATTGGAATATTGTGACCATAAATGGAGGCTTGACAATTGTCCTTTCCACTTGTTCAATTGGTTTTCCCAAGCATCAAATGGAACATCATCTGTTTCTCTTTTAAATATGATTCTGCTTCTTGGATTTAACTTGGATTCAAGCTTTTTAAGGTTTTCATAGAACCTATTGCCCTTTTCAACATATTCTTCAATGCCGGAATCTATATCCGGTAGGAAAAGGTCATTTGAAAGCATTTTAACGGTATTTTCACTGAAAGTTCCATTTTTAATGAGATAGACAAACTTGTTCATCCAGTTTGCCACTTGCTTCAACTCATTAATGTCTGCATTCTTGCTCCATAGATTACCGAAATATGCCCTTCCAAGGATTTCATTGTCATTTAGACTTTGTCTTATCTTGATGTGGTTTCTAACTTTTATCAAATCGTTTAAAGCTTCCCTATCGCTTGGCACATTTCCATTATAAAGCTTATAAAGCTCTTCCTTATGGGAATTTCCGCCAAATAGTTTGAATTTCTTATTGGATTCCCTTTCCAAATCATATATGATTGTAT
The DNA here is from genome assembly GCF_017410345.1 of Methanobrevibacter sp. Taxonomy (NCBI): domain Archaea; kingdom Methanobacteriati; phylum Methanobacteriota; class Methanobacteria; order Methanobacteriales; family Methanobacteriaceae; genus Methanobrevibacter; species Methanobrevibacter sp. The sequence continues at coordinate 3,412 of NZ_JAFQQZ010000054.1, read as the reverse complement.
CCAAGTCTGCAACAAGCAGATAGTCTGAAAACTTATTGAATAATCCGGAAGCATGCTGATAATGTTGAAGTAATTTGATTAATTCCAATGATTTCTCAGGATTGTTGAACCAATGCTTGCTAAGCAATACTGAACTGTCCACCAGATTGGCGCTTTCACTGTTTAGAATATTCAAGGCGGTTATTGAATCCTCATATTCCTTAAGGGTATTTGGTATTCTTATTCCATAGACCTCATTGACGATGTTCATTTCATATCTGAAATCATTCAAGGACTCTAAACTGTCTCTAATCAATAATTCAATTTCCCTTAAATCAGCAGGAAGCAGGCTTTTAGGATTGCAGTAGCTCCATGGATTGTTTTTGGAAATTGTGGAATACAATTCAGCCAGGTTCTCCAATGAAATTATTATATCATCCAAATCCTTCATGGACAGGTCTTCAGCATTATCGAATCTCACCAATGGCAGCATTCTATTCTGACGTGCGAAATAGTCTTCAGATGCCTCCTTCATACCATACAGTTCAAATGGTGAGAGATTCACATTTGCCACAGGAGCATGAATGACTTCAGCATATTCGTCCAATTGGTCACGTAGGTTTTCTAGCTTTCTAAGGGTTTGATCCAGCTTCAAGTCTCTTGTAGCCCTTACATTGCTTGCCTTTTTAAGGTTTTTCAATAATTGTTTTCGTCTGGTCTTATGTGAGTGCAATTCCAAAACGAATTTTCCAAGGCCTACACTATCCAATCTGCTTTTTACAACCTCCAATGCAGCCATCTTTTCACTTACAAAAAGAACTGTCTTTCCCTCTGCGATAAGCTCTGCAATCAGGTTTACGATGGTCTGTGACTTACCGGTTCCAGGAGGCCCTTCCACAACAAGGTTATGCCCTGCCTTTACGTTTTCTATAACTGCAATCTGTGAGGAATCGGCATCCAATACCTGATACATTGTCTTGTAATGGAGTTTTTCATCCACATCCTCCTCTTCAAATGTATCCTCATAGATGTTTTTGCTTGGATTGAATATTGCTTGAATCAGCTCATTTTCAGTCAAATCGACATCCTTGCTCCAGCTTTCTGGATTCAAGTCATTGTACATGACAAATTTAGTGAATGAGAAGAATCCCAATGCAACATCATCCTTCACATCCCATTTGCCAAATGGTCTGATAGCCTTCTTGACATCTGCCAAATATTGGTTAACCCCTTCTATGTAGGAAGTCTGCTCAAATTTAGGCAGTTCTATTCCCGCTTCTCGGAGTTTGGCTTGGATGGATATGTTGTTTTGAATGTCCTCACCTGTCCAGGACAATGAGAATGAGTTTCCAACCTTTTTTCGTTCCAAAGCTACAGGAATAAGAATGAGAGGTGCTAAATTCTTTTGTCTAGGTTTCTTCTTGTCAATCCATTCTATGAATCCCAAGGCTATGTATAGGATATTGTAACCCTGTTCCTGAACCATGGTCTTGGATTGCTGGTCAATATAAAACAGTCTTCTTTGAAGCTCACTAGGTGTCAAATCAGCCTTTAAAGTCTTATCGGTTTCTGATGACAGGAATTCCTTTGTCTGGTCTATGAAAGTGTGAGCCCTGGATCTTTTAGTCTCTGCCTTGTTAGGGGAGAAATACATCCTCTTGTTTTCTATAACAAGGATCTTATATGCATTCATTGGTGTTTGATTAATGATACTGAGATTCCTATTCCTTGGCTTGAAGCTAAGAAGAGGGTTTCTTAAGGTCAAATCCAAGAGTTCCTTTCTTAGATTCTTAAACTCCTTCTCAATATCCTTATTAGATATAGTGTTGTTTTTTGATGGTGTTCGAAATTGCATATTAAAATCCCTTTACTTTAGAAATTATATTTGTAAGATTAAATAAAATTCTAAATTCAAGAATATTTTCATGAAGTTATCTAGAATTTTTTGATACAATAATATTTATATAAATAGTAATTTATAAAGTTTTGTAAATAGCAATTTTTATATAAATCCCTAATTTTAATCAAATTTAAATAATAAGTATTTTCGGGCTTTTTTTAGTAAAATAAAAGAATATGGAAGAAATAAATTGCTATTGTTTTTTCATATAAAAACATTTATATTTACAATAAATTAAAATTATGATTATATAACAATAAAACAACAATTTTGAAAGAATATTTTCAAAATTTCATACAATTTTTTTAATTTTGTATAATCTTTTGTGATTTTTGTGATTTTAAAAATATTTGGAGATTAAAAATGAATTATAAAACAAAATTCGGTTTCGGATGCATGAGATTGCCTCAAACTGATGAGAATGACCCTGCAAAAATAGATCAGGAACTATTCAATGAAATGGTGGATATCTATATGGAAAAGGGATTCAACTACTTTGATACATCTTTTGCCTATCATAATGGAGAAAGTGAGACAGCCATCAGAAAGGCAGTGGTTGAAAGATATCCCCGTGAATCATATCAAATCTGCGATAAGATGCCTACATGGGCATTGACAAGTGAAGAGGACAATGAAAAGTTTGTAAATATCATGCTTGAAAGGCTTGGAATTGACTATTTTGATGTGTTCTTTGTACATAACATAAATGTTCCTTGGCTTAAATTGGCTGAAGAGCATAATTCATTTGAATATGTTAAAAGCATGAAGGAGAATGGAGTTGCTAAAAAAATAGGCATTAGTTTCCACGATAATGCTGAACTCCTTGAGAAATTCCTTGACAAGTATGCTGATATCCTTGATATAGTCCAATTGGAACTTAATTATTTGGATTGGGAGGATTCTGCCATTGAGGCCCATAAATGCTATGACTTATGCGTAAAGCATGGCCTTGAGGTCTATGTTATGGAACCATTGAAAGGCGGAGTGATTGTAAATCAGCCGGAACATATTGAAAATGACTTTAAGGAGTTTGATGAAAATAAGTCAATTGCCAGCTTTGCAATGAGATTCTGTGCATCATTGGAACATGTGAAGATAGTCTTAAGCGGCATGAATAAGATGGAAGACCTATTGGAAAACATCAATACCTTTGAAAACTTTGAGCCATTAACAGAAGAGGAAACAGAATTCCTGCTTAATGAAGCGGATAAGTTAAGGGAAGATCTTGCCGTCCCTTGCAGTGAATGCGGATACTGCCTTAAGGCATGCCCTCTGGAGATTCCAATTCCAGAATATTTCACCTTATACAATTATCATAAGGTACAGCCGGAATCAAATATCTATAGGCTGTATTATGATAAGTTAGGGGATGAAAAGGTTCCTGCAAGCGATTGCACCAAGTGTGAAACTTGCATAGATTACTGTACACAAAAAATAAACATTCCAGAAGAATTGGAAAAATTATGTGAGCATTTCCAAGAAGGGTTCAGCCCTTATGCAGGGGCTCCTTAACTTCTATTTTATTTTATTTTA
>NZ_JAFQQZ010000053.1 GCF_017410345.1 Methanobrevibacter sp. | reverse complement strand
TATTTTTTTTAAAAAAATATGAATTAATAAAAATAGTTAGAATTTATTTTCTTGTAAGAATTAATTTGAATTAAAGTAAAAAATAAAAAAAGAAAATTGAATAGAAAAAACAAATCTATTCAAAATAATAAATAAAATATCTATTCTAAACTGTCAATGGCAGCTACAATCAATTTGATTGTATTTTCAACGTCTTCCATGCTTGCTACACTGACAGTAGTGTGAATGTATCTTGTTGGAACGGACAATACACCAGTTGGAATTCCTTCTTTTGTAAGGTGAATAGCTGAACCGTCAGTGGTACCACCATCACTCACTTCAAGTTGATATGGGATTCCTTCCTTATCTCCAGTATTCTTAAGCAAGTCCCTTACATATTTAGGGGTGATGATTCCTCTTCCGCTTGCATCAATCAGGATGACTGCAGGTCCTTTTCCAATGACAACAGGAGCCTCTTCAGGCTTGATTCCAGGGTGGTCACCGGATAATGTCACATCAAGGGCAAATGCCAAATCAGGATTCAATCTATATGAGGTAACTTTAGCTCCTTTCAATCCAACTTCCTCTTGGGTTGTTCCAACACCATAGACGGTGGCTTTGGAATTGACCCTTTTCAATACTTCCATCATCACATAACATCCAAGACGGTTATCCAATGCCTTACACATTACCAAGTTGTTTGGAAATGCTTCAAACCAGCATTTGAAAGTAATCGGATCTCCAATTGTAACCATTTCTTCAGCCTGTTCCTTGTCCTTTGCTCCAATATCTATAAACATTTCATCAGCAGGAACAACTTTCTTTTTCTCCTCCGCTTTAGTGACATGAGGTGGCTTGGAACCGATAACACCAGTGAAGTCTCCATTTTTAGAGTGAACTGTTACTGTCTGATTCATTAGCATCTGGTCGTTAATTCCACCAATTGTGGAGAATCTGAGATATCCATTATCATCAATATACTTTACCATCAATCCTATTTCATCCATGTGGGATGCAAGCATTACTTTAGGTCCCTTTTTGGAAGAACCTTTTTTGGTAACTATTAGATTGCCCATAGGGTCAGTTTCCATTTCATCAGCTACATCTTTTAATTCTCTTTTAATGATTTCTGCAATGTTTTCTTCGAATCCAGAGATACCTGGAGTCATACAGAGTTCTTCCACTAATTTGATTTCCTTTTCAAAAGACATGTTTTCACCTGTTATATATTATATAATTAGTTTAATGAGTTTATAAATTTTCTTATAAATATATGTGCAATAAAAAAATACAGTTTAGATCATTTTAATTAAAAAAATTATAAAATGCTTTCGTATTCATGATAATGATTTATATTGATCAATTCATTCGGATGGTTCTCCTTAACTCCATAGAAATCAAATCCATCAGCAAAAATTTCCCTAAGAATAGGATTTAAGTTATCATCCTTATCCTTTAGATATTTGATGAGTTCCATTCTGTCTGCAGCGAAAGGCATTCCCAATCCTTCTGCAGTGTCCAATTTTCCAATCTTGCGTCGTCTAAGAATGGATATTGTTTTTCTAGGATTCTCTGAGCTAAAAAGAGTGTCTAAAATATTATTAAAAGTTTTAGTGGAGACTGTAGGCTGGTCTCCGGTAACGCATAAGGCGATATCTGAACTGATATTTTGAAGACCATTCAATAAAGAAACAGAAAGACCTACACTCACAGGGTCATTTTTAATAATTTTCAATCTATCATCATGAATATTATTAATGAAAGGCAATATTTCGTCACAGTAATGGCCAAGAACCACTATACATTCATGGATATTTCGAGTATTCAATACGTTATTGATTGTTGTCTCAATGATTGTACTTGAATCTTCCCCATTTTTCAATGGAAGTGTAAGCTTATTCTGTAGGGGAATGTTCATTTCTTCCTGGTCTTTTCTCATTCTGGAATTCTTTCCAGCTGCAGTTATAACCGCTGAGACTGTAAGCATAATATTACCTTAAATAATAATTTTCATTTATTTTAATTAAATAAAATGATTTTTAGATTTATGTATTGGTTGTATTGGTACTGTTAGTAGTGTTAGTACTGTTGGTATTGTTGCTAACATAACTATTAGGAATCATTTCATATATGTTAGTGTAGATTCTCATTCCAGCACCGGAACCTTCAGTCCACATTTGGATTTTAATAGGATATTTGAGAGTGTTGTTGATCTTGATTCCAGTGGAAGGACTGAAACCGTAAAGCACTGCATCACGTCCTGAATCCATACCGATTGGCAATCTGAATCCCAAGGATAAAACAGCATTTCTCAATGATCTTGCTGGAGGACATACTCCATGTGTAGCCATGCCTGATTCCGCTTCTGATTCAGGAACTGAACTGAAACCTACTCCTTCTCTACCGCAACCATATGCATTTGGTGGGATAATGGTACCATTCCAAGCCTTAACGAATTGCTTTGCATTGAATTCCCTGTTCCTATCGTTGTATTGTGGGTGAGAATCAAGATAGGTATAAGTGCTTGCTACCTTTGTTTCTGTATAGTTTTGGCCATAAACCACTACTGGTGAACCTCCAGGATATTTGACAGAGTATTCATAAGCTTCTGGGAACTTTTCCCTTAACATATCTGGAGTAATGTAGGACCTGTTATCATTAATGCCGTTAATGCAGAAATCCAAATTGTATTTTGAACCTTGATTGTAATGATTATACCAATATTTCAAGGTTTCAACATTAACCCTATCACCAGGTATTGTGTCATTAGTCATGGTTTTAGGGTCTAGATGGCCAATGGTCTGATTGGTCTTATTGTTTATTATGTCTATTCCGCTTGGAACAATTTTTGCTTGTATGTAAGGGCTGTTATATCCCCATACAAAGTCTCCAGGAGGATTTACAGTAATCTTATCATTATCTACGACTACATATCCCGGACCTTCAAACTCGTCAACCACACCATCTGTACTTACATTTCCATAAAGCAATTCAGATGAAGGGGTTGGAACTGCCCCTGTAGCAACTGAGAAAAAGGCATCTGCAATATCTCCATTTGCTATCTGAGTAACGAGAGATCCTAAATTGGAAACAATTGGATACTTATTAATCTTATTTTTGTCTATTACATTATCTCCTGCAAAAACGGTACTACCATTATCATACTTTGCGATTTCACTCATATCCTGATGATGAGTAGTTGTAGTTGCCATGGAGAGTGGTATTAGAACAATAATTATTGCAAGCAATGCAACAAATATCTTAAATGAATTTCTTTGTGTTAAACTTTTTGAGCTAATACTTACACTTCCTTTATTTAAATCTTAAAACTTAATAAATATATGATGATTTTTGTCTTATCGATATCATGCCTTGATGATTATTTAAATTTAAATTAATTTTTATGAATCATACCTCTAATGATCAAATTATTCAAACAATAACTTCTTTTCCTTTGAATTGCAGGAATCACAGATTTGCTTCAGCCTATCCTGTATCTTAATGATGTTTTCCTGACCGTTTCCTCCAATCAAGATAGCCTTTTCATGTGAAAACTCTGCAACGAAAGCGATGATTTCATCAAGATTGTTGGCTATTTCCACTCTGCCCTTATAATCCAGAGAATTCAATCTGTATTTAGCTTGGTCCAATGTGTCCTCTAAACCTGGAAACAGTATTATTGCTTCCGGATTGGCCTTGACCACTTCATTCAATATATCCAATCTATGATTTTCATTATGCCTTGGAGTTCCTACAAAGACTGCTGTGAAATCTACCTCTTCCAATATCGGCTTGATTGCGTCAGAATTATCGGATTTTCCAATATAGATTTCACAATCGTTCAGTTTCAGTACTTCCAAACGGCCTTTAACAGGTTTGAAGTTTTCCAAGCTATCCTTTATTATGCTTTTATCAATTTTGAAATGATTTCCATCAATGTGATTCGCTATGGCTTCACTAAGTCCAGCATTCAGCTTATTGAACTTTCCAAACAGTTCCAAATCATATTCTGTTTCACCATATTCTATGGCTGATTTGGCAACTTCCTCAAATTCCTCCTTATATTCCTGATTTTCATTGATAAATATTGTTTTACCCTTAAAGAATTCCTTTAAGGAGTTCTTATATCCATCCATTGATCCATGGACATCCATGTGATCGTTGCCCATATTGGTAAGTGCAATCAGGTCAAAGTCAAAGCAATAGCTGCAGAAACCGACTGTCATGTCACATACTTCAACCAGAAGGACATCATAATCTCCATTCTCCGCTTCCAAAATGAGGTCGTAGTAACCTTCAAATCCGCCGCCGGCATTGCCTCCGACCAATACCTTTTTACCTGCATTTTCCAGGATTTCCTTTATCATGCTAACGGTAGTGGTCTTTCCATTGGTTCCTGTAACGCCAATGGTGAAGATGTCTCTGTGCTTTGTTATGATGTCACAAAGCAATTTATGGGAGTTCCTGTAATGTTCAGCTATTCTGCTTCCCCAAATGCTAGGGCTTAAGACAACAGCATCAGAGGATTCTATTCTTTCCTGGTCATTAAAGCCCAAATCAATGGATAAATTTTCTTTAGTAAAGCTGATCTTATCCTTTTGAGGGGAAATGTCTACCCCTGCAAGGGATATTGGCAAATTATCCAGACTTATATTAACATTCAAGTCTGTACCATAAACTTCCCAATTGTGTTTCAATAAGGAATTCAAGGCTTTCTTGCCTTCCACTCCCAAACCGATAACAGCAGCTTTCATGATTTCACATTAATTATGTTATTATATTTTATATAAATTCATATAGTAATCTATTATATGTATTTATCTATGTATATTCTAATTAATAAAAGTTAGTATAAATTGAAATAAACTTACAAATTTTAATTATTAATAAAAAGAGAAAATAAAATTAATTAGAATTTATAAAAAAGAAAAATAAAAAAATAGATTTGAAAAATAAACTGAAAAGATTGGTTTAAAATAAGATTTGAAATTAAAGATCTAAGATTAGCTCAATTGGAGCATGTTTAGAACTGTCAATTTCATTTAAGATAGTGCATGATTTAACCTTATCCATCAATGACTTTGAGATGAAGAAATAGTCCAAACGTGCACCTTCGTTATTGTCACGGGCTTCCTGATTCTTCCATGAAGTGAACTGCTTCTCTTCCTTATTTTCTGATCTGAAAGCATCAACAAATCCAAAGGATTCAAGCTTGTCTAGGATTTCCCTTTCATCATCAGTGAATGTGACTTTTGTATTCAAGTCAGCAATGTCCTCTTCCTTATGGGCAATGTTAAAGTCACCAGCAATGATCATATCCTTAGCACTGTTTTTTTGAGCCAAGTATAATAAGTTATTAAAGTAATCTAATTTTTCTTTTAATTTAGCCTTGTTCCCAGTTCCTTGAGGAGCATAAACATGAATTAAAGTAAAATCATTATAATCTAAAACAGAAGCTCTGCCTAATGCATCATTGGAATCCTTAAAGAATCTTTTGACAATATTTGGTTTTTCCTTTGTTAAAGTGGCAAGTCCTCCTGTTCTGGCACTTTCACCTTTTAGGAAATAATATTCATATCCGCTTTTGTCCAAGAATTTCTTGTCCATCTTTTCATAATCTGTTTTTGTTTCCTGGAATAAAAGGATATCTGCTTCTTTTTCTAGAATAGGATTGATGTCCTTGTTTTTTATACGAGTTCTAATACCATTTGCATTCCATGAAATAATCTTTAATTCACTCATTATATTGCTTCCCTAAACTAAATAAAATAAATAAATACAATATCAATTAATTTGAGCCCAAATAATCAATAAATTAATTTAATAAATATTTTTGTTTATTAAAACCATAAACAAATATAATATTTGCTTTTAAATAATATAAACTTATTGTAGCGAATATTGAAAAATATAAAAAATAATTCAAAAAAATAAAAATCCTTATTAAGAAAATCATAAAAATCAATTTTAAAAAAATTAAAAAAAACTTAAAAGCAAAAAGAAAAATAATACATAACCTAAATATATCAAAAACAATAAATAAATAATTTAAGTAAT
>NZ_JAFQQZ010000052.1 GCF_017410345.1 Methanobrevibacter sp. | reverse complement strand
TTAATTAATTATTAATTTTGTTTTTATTAATTGAATTAATAAATATGATTATTCATTGTTTTATTCTTTATTCTCTTCCACTTCTTCTAAAGAGATCTGCCCATTTTCCTTTTTGTTTTGGATTATATGTTCTTGCTTTACCAATACTCTCATGTCAGAACCTAAATCCTCATACAATAGAACACCAGAACCGATTGTAGCTCTCACTCCTATCTTAACTCCCGGACTTAAGCTTGAATTGATACCGGTCTTTACAGAGTCTCCTACAATTGCACCTAACTTACGTCTGCCTGTATCAGTTTTTTTATTTTTAATAGTGGTTTTAACTGTTTTATTGTCAAAACGCAAGTTAGCAATGTTTGTTCCAGCTGCAATGTTACAGTTGGAACCTAAGATGGAATCTCCAACATAACTTAAATGGCTTACATTGGTGTTTTCCATAATGATTGAGTTCTTGATCTCCACTGCATTACCAATATGGACATTGTCTCCGAAGTAGGAATTTCCTCTAATGTATGAGTTTGGTCCAATATCACAGTTCTTTCCAATGTATACAGGACCTTTGATATAAACTCCAGAACGAAGGAGGCTGCCTTCATCCAGGAATACTTCTCCATGAATGGTAACTCCCTCTTCAACGGTTCCCTTGATTTCCCCTTCAATATGATTAAGCAATTCCTCATTGATTTCAATTAATTCCCATGGCTTTCCAATGTCCATCCATTCCTTGGTGGTCTTATGTCCTTTAACCACTTTTCCATCAGCTATTTGAAGGGATAGGGAATCTGTAATTTCATATTCTCCTCTTGGAGAAAGTTCAGTCTTGTCAATCTTATCAAAAATATCCTTATTGAAAATGTATATTCCAGTATTGATCAAATTGCTTGGAGCTTCATCTTTTTTAGGCTTTTCAACAATATTGATTATTTTGTCTCCGTCCAATTCAACAACACCGAAAGCACTTGGGTCTTCAACTTCAGTAAGTACCATTAACGTATCTGGCTTTGATTTTTCATAATCCTCAATGATTTCATTGATGATATCAACATCTAAAATAATATCTCCATTAAGTGTAATTAAGCTGTCTTCAATGAAGTCTTTTCCATAGCCAATCGCATCTGCTGTTCCTTCCAATTTGCTTTGGGTGGCATAGCTGATGTTTACTCCAAATTCGGAACCATCCTTAAAGTAATCCCTAACAATCTCTTCCTTATATCCTACAATAAGAAGAATGTCTTTCACACCGCAATCACGCAGTGCCTCTATATTATATTGTATGATAGGCTTTCCGGCAACAGGCAACATTGTCTTAGGTTTTGTGAGAGTTAAAGGTCTCATTCTTGTCCCTTCGCCTGCACTTAAAATAATAGCTTTCACCTAATTCCTCCCTTGCTACTATAATCGAATAATTTTAAAATTTTTTAATAGATTTTTGTGTTTAAAACTTTCCATAATTTGATAAAAAAATATTTTTTTATTATTCCTTTAATATTTTTAAATCAAAAATAGATACCTTATTTTTATATTACTTTCTATTCATTTAAATAATTATTTAAAATATTTTAAATTTTTAATAATTGTTATAATATATATTATATATGATTGTATAAAATTTGTTCGACTTCTATAGAATCATATTAATTAATAAAGTTTTTTATATAAGTTAGTACATATTAGAATTATAGTTAATTAACTAATCTTTTATTAAATTAAAAAAAGGTGATTATATGGTAAAATATGTATGTATGCATTGTGAATACACTTGGGACTCAGAAACCGGAGATGAAACTTACAAAGTACCAGCAGGACCTATCGAAGACTTCCCTGATGACTGGGTATGCCCTCAATGTGCTGCAGGTATTGAAGGAATTATTACTGAAGATGAATAAATTTTCAGATAATTCTCCAAACTTTTAAAAAACTTTGATCAAAATTCTTTTCACTAGTTTTGGGTATTACTCAAACTAGTTTCTTTTTTTATTTTTTATCTATTTTTCTTATTCGATTTTTATCATTCTTATTTTCTTATTAAGTTTTTCATCTGAAAAAATTTAATTCGTAATAACTAAAACTAATAATTGTTTTATAAAAAAAGAAAATTGAGAATAATTAGATATTCTCTTTAATGATTTTAGTACATGTATCCTTGATGTATTCGGCCTTTTCTTCGGTTTTGGCCTCTAAAGTTATTCTTACATAATCTTCGGTACCGGAAGGTCTTACTAAAACCCAACTTCCATCATTGAAGGTCAATCGAACACCATCGATTGTATTGATTTCGGAAATGTCATCAAAGGCATTGGATAGAAGATCTTCCATATTTTCCATAACTGCTATCTTTTCCTCTTTGGAACATATGACCTTTTCCCTGATGTTAGGATAGTCTTTGAACTCTTCTAAAAGTTCGGATAATTTTCCTTCTTTGGAAACTATTTCAGCCATTCTAAGCCCTGACAATATTCCGTCCGGACACATGCAAAAGTCCGGATGCAACCAGGTACCTGATGGCTCTCCACCAAAGTTTGCATCTTCCTCAATCATGACATTTGCAACGTTCACATCTCCGACCTTGGTTCTGAGGACCTTTCCTCCCACTTCAGCCATAGCCTCGTCCATGCATAATCCTGCATCAACAGTGGTAACGACTGTTCCGCCGAATTTCTTGGATACAAGAGCAAGAAGCTTGTCAAAGTCAGAAACGTTACCCTTTTCATCAACAGTAATCATTCTATCAGCATCACCGTCATGGGCGATTCCAAGGTCTGATTCGGTTGCCACAACTGCTTTCATGAGGCTTGAAAGGTTTGCCTCATTCGGTTCAGGGTTTCTTCCTGGGAAGAATCCGTCAACCTGTGAGTTTAGAGTGATTACTTCACATCCCGCTTTTCTGAATATGAGTGGTGAAAGTTCTGATCCTGCACCGCATGCGCAGTCAATGACCACTTTAAGTCCAGGCTTGATATCTATGATATCCAATAAATCATCAATGTACTGCTTCTTGATCTCATCGTTATGGCTTATGATTCCTATCTTGTCCCATTCCACTTTGCCGAAATCTTCATTATAATATATCTCTTCGATTTTTTCTTCCTGTTCAGGAGTGTAAGCCATTCCATTCTTGTTCCAAAGTTTGATTCCGTTGTATTGTGATGGGTTGTGGGAAGCGGTAAGCATTATTCCTGCATCGCCGTCGAGCTTCAATGTTGCATAACCTACAAGAGGTGTTGGGACCATTCCTATTTTGATCACATCCACTCCATGTTCAATGAGCCCTGCAGTAATGGCCTGTTCCAACATTCTATTGGTGGTTCTGGTATCATATCCGATAACAACTTTTCCAGTGTTGTTCAAGTATTTGGCAAGGGATTTCCCTATTTTCAATGCCAATTCTGAGTTAACTTCCAAACCGATTACTCCTCTGATTCCAGAAGTTCCAAACAGTTTTTTATTTGTCATGATCTACTCTCCCTATAGAATGATTTAAGCTCCGAACTTATGCGCATAGCCCATTAGGTCAGTAATGATGTTCATCACATCAGCGCCTCTGATTCTGCACATGCCACCTTTGGCTACCGCATATTCATTGTATTCCTTCACATCATCCACTCTGACTTCAGGACCGTTGATTAATATAGGGACAGGGTCTCCGGAATGGTTTTTAACGGAGATAGGAGTTGAATGGTCTGCAGTCAGGAAGATATAGCAGTCTTCCAATTTAAGGAGTTCGCTCATTACAACCTCATCCACTTTTTCTATGAACTTTACCTTTTCCTCTGCATTTCCATCGTGGCCTGCCTCATCTGCACCGTCAATGTTAATGAGGAAGAAGTCATGGTCACTATTGTTTACTTGGTCAAGGATAGTGTCCCTGATGTTTTCAAGGTTTGTATCGGTTCCACCGGTGACGCCTTCCATTTCAATGATGTCCATTCCTGCAAAACGACCGATACCCATGATAAGTCCGGTTTCTGCAATGCATGCTGAATTCACTTCATATTTATCGTTGATTGATTCCACTTCAGGCACTTCTCCAGCACCACGAGGAATGATTATGTTTGCTGGCGCTTCGCCTTCTTCTATTCTTTTAAGGTTTACCGGATGGTCTTTGGTCATTTCATAGGATTTAGGTACTAATTTGTTTAGGATATCTGCAGTTTTCTGTGCCTCTGGACTTCCGTCAAGAGCTTTGACTATCTTAGGCTTGTTTCCTTCAACCTTAGGGTCTGCATCACTTACTTTGCCGGACAATCCTTCTCCTCTAAGCACTAAAACCGCTCTGTGTCCGGTAGATTCCTTAAAGATGATTTCAACATCCTCATACCCTTCAAGCTTCATGGTGTTCAATGTTGCTATGATCTCATCGGTTCCATCTCTGATTCTTCCGGCACGTCTGTCTGTAATGATTCCCTCCTCATCAGATGTTGAAAAGTTGCATCTGAATGCGATGTCTCCAGGAATAACATCCACACCGACACCAACCGCTTCAAACGGCCCTCTTCCGGTGTAGACTTCATAAGGATTGTAGCCTAAGATGGATAAGTGTGCTGTGTCACTTCCTGGGATGATTCCAGGGGCGATTGAATCCATCAATCCGGTAATTCCTCTTTCAGCCATCTTGTCCATATTCGGGGTTTTAGCTGCTTGAAGTGTAGTTTGATTGTTAAGTTCTTTTAGGGGACGGCCTGCCATCCCATCCATAACTAATACCATTCCTTTCATTTTTTCACCATCACGATAAATAGAAATTAAAATAAAGTTTTTTTTAAAAGATTTTTTATTAATTTTAGATTTTTATTTTATATCGGTTTTGTATTTGAATAAAATTCTGTATAATTTAAAAAGCAATATTAAATTATAATATTTACTATTAATAAGATATATGAATTTATAGGCATATAAAATTTGTTTTTATTTATTTGATTTTTTCAAGGATTTTTTCAATTGAATTTTAAAAAAGAAATTATTAAGGTCAGTTTATAAATTAATTAAAAATAATTAAAAAAGGATTGAAAAAGGAAAAAAATTAAAAAAAGTTCAATTTAATTTTAGAAAAAAATAAAAATAAGTTTAATTTGTATGATTCTTCTGATTACATTACTGAAACAATACCAATGATTGCTCCGCAAATGGTAGCAAGCAAATTGACATGTTCATTGTTTATGTAATGTCTTCTCTCAAGAACAGCTCCAAGGATACTGTCAATGAAGCAGCCTAAAGTTCCTGAAATCACTGAAATCTTAATGGCCACTAAAGGGTCTGGAATGACTCCCAGTAAGAATGAAGCGATTCCAATTATTCCTGCACCTACAATTGCTGCTGAAGTTCCCAAGATTGATATTGCACCATCGGTACCTGCAGGAACTTTCTTGAAACTGGTTATTAGGCGAGGTTCCTGAAGAACACCGATTTCACTGGCTAATGTGTCTGCTGTAGCTGTAGCTACCGCTCCAATGAATCCTCCTGCCAAAGGAAGGTAATAGCTTCCGAATGCTGCCATCAAAAATGCAACCAAACCGTTTGAGATTACATTCTTAGCGGTTCTTGTCTTTTCGTACTGCCCGATCTCTTCCTTGTAAGGCTTTGAAAATCTTGTAGCGAATATGCTCAAAACAAAGAACAATACGATTAAGATGAACCATTTCACTCCTGCTGAAAAGATGATTGTAATTCCCATAAAGATCATTATCAAGGAACCTAATAAGTCTAAGCTTTTTCGCTTATAGCTTATTCCACCTAAAATAAACAGAAGTATTACATATCCCCAATTTATTACAAAAGCTTCTTGCATAGAATCACTTCTAATATAATTAGTATAATTTGATTAATTCATATAACTTTTTATTAATCTAGTTATAATTTAGTTTCTAATTTTTATTAAATGTTTATGTTTTTTATTTAAATAATTTCACTAACTTATTTAAATAGTTTTTCCTTAAGAAGTAGTTATAAAAGGGCAAGAATCAGTAAAATTAGTGGGATTAGTATAAAAATAGATAATAAAAATAGTAAGTAGTAAAAAAATAGTAAAGTAATAAAAATAGTAAAAAAAGAAAAAATAAAATATTAGAATTATTCTAATACTTTACTTTTGATGATTTCCACTCTTTTAAGAGGATAGATCTTTTTAGCTTTGTGGTAAATTTCAGAAGCTAATCTACCGTTTACAGAGTTTTCTACAAGTTCATCAAAGGTTTTTTCTGAAGCTACTTTGGTAACTAATTCGTTGATGGTTTCTCTCATGTATTTTTGTTGGGAAGATTTAGCTCTTCTGGTTGTTACAGCTAATACATGGAGTTTTAATTTACGTTCATCAGCGGTAGTTACGATAACAGGAGCATCGATTCTACTGGTTCCTCTTCTGATCATGCTTCTTACGTAATCAGTAGTGGTTTTGTGTCCAGTGAATTTGGTGTTTGCGATGTTTCCGTTTACATCGTTTACTTCAAATTGTAATTTGATGTATTGTTTTGAGAAGTCACCGGTTAATTCTCTCATGGTTACTTCCACGGTTCTTCCGTATACAAGTTCAGGGTCTCTTGCAGGGGTGGTACCAATTTCTTTGTCTCCGAATGCTACAGGAGTTTTGATGGTATACCAAGATTTTTCCTTCCAAGTGTCACGTACTCTACGTCTTTGTTTCTTTGCCATTTATATCATTCCTCTCTATATTTTTGACGTAATTATTTTTAGAATAATTGTTTTTTGTTTTTGTTTGCAAATAAAACATAGCCAAGGCTAAACTATAGTATAATATAAAATAGATAGAAATCTGGCTATGATATGAGTTTTAGTTTTGATTCGATATTCAATCCTGAATTGGAATTCGGATTAAAATAATTATCAAATCAATAAAAAAATATAATATTAAAGTCACAGGCTATGGGCTATAGTCACTTTAGATATCTGAAGTGGCCTTATATCAAAAATAGATACAAAAATAGTTATAAAATTTGATTATAAGCTAAATAATTTTTATAATCTATATTTTACCTGCTCTGGAATCAATCCATTTAAATTAAAATAATATCATAAAAGTTTTAAATAAGTTTAAAACCCGCCCATAAAGGTTATAGTTAGTTATAATTTTCATAGTATTTAAATATTGTTGATATTCTAACAATATATTTAAGTTTCATTGTTCTACATTTGATCATATTTTAATGTTTTTCATGAAATTCACATGGTCTATGTATTTTCTCAAAGCCTCTTCAACGGTTCCTTCCTCTTTAACTAACTTTAAACCAGCATCTTCTGCATATATCTGTGCCTTTGGACCGAATTGCTCACAGATGCACACTTCACAATCCTCAATGGCTTTGATAATCTTTGGATTTTGATGCTTCATGTCAACTTCAATTTCAACATTTCTTTGGTCTAAAAAATTGAATTCGTCCTTTTCCTCATCATATTCATAAACGTATAATGAATGGGCTTTTCCAAAATGCAAATCCAAATCCTCTCCATTTGATGAAGCAACAGCTATTCTCATAATATTTTCTCCTTATTATTCTTTCTTCCCCTATTCTCTATTCCTATTATTTTTTCTTCCTATTCCTCTTGCCAATTATTGTAAATCAATGATTCTATTTTCTGATTGTCTTCAGAGTATGTGTTTTGGTTCATGATAATGAAGAGTTCATCAGCATATTTCAATTCCAATTCCTCATCTGGGATTAATGTATTTCCGCTTCTTACAACAGATACCACCATAGCGGATTTAGGAATCGGAAGCTCCCAAATCTTAGTGCCTATTAGTGCACAGTCCATTGGAACGACATACTCTTCCAAGACGCTTTTTGTCTTGTCAAAGTCAATTCCCTTGTTCTTCTTCAATAGTCTCATGAGCAAGGTTTCATAGATTGGGTCATTTCCAAGTATTGTTGGGATGATATATGCAAGTATGGTCACCACAATCATTGCTACAAGTGAGTTTGTGACCCCAGTCATTTCAGCAATCAATACAACTGCAGTTATCGGGGTTCTGACAGAGCTTGCAAACATTGCAGCCATTGAAATCATGATGAACTTATATGCAATCATCGGGTCCAAACCAAAGATTGGAATGACGATTGCGCTGAATATTGCACCGATATATGCTCCAATCACAAGCACTGGGTAGAATATTCCTCCAGGTGCGCTTGAACCGAAACAGAATATCAAAAGCAGGTATTTTCCAATCAAAAGAACGATAAGCACTGACAATGGAGGCAAGGTAAACTCTATCAGATGCATCATTGAGTATCCGCCGCCAAGCACATTAGGCAGAATCAGACCTACAAGTCCAGTTACAAGAAATACGATTACATATTTCACTTCAAGCGGAAGAAAGCTTAATCTGTCCCACATTTCAGTTGCCTTGATCATTCCCACATTGTAGATGTATCCTAGGATTCCAACAAGGATTCCCAATACAATGAGCAGCCAAAAGTAGTTTAATGGAAGGTTTAATGAAGTGAACGGAAATATTGGGTTTTGACCGAAGAAGAGTTTTGATACAAGATCTGCCACAACAGCTGAAACCAATCCTACAAGAACGATGGACCTGTCAAATCCCTTATTGATTTCCTCCAAAGTGAAAATGAATCCTGCAAGAGGTGCGCTGAAAGTTGCTGCAAGTCCTGCCCCACTTCCACATACCAAAAGACGCTTTTCATCGGTCTTGCTGTTTGGCAGGTATTTTGAGACACCTTTTGCAGCCATCGCTCCCAATTGGACGGATGGCCCTTCCCTTCCTAAGGAAAGTCCTCCAAGGGCGGTAAGGGTTCCTCCAAGGAACTTGGCTATCAATGTCTTCCACCAGCATACATCGAAGTATCCTTTCACTTCCCCCATTACTATAGGTATTCCGCTTCCTAAGCTGTCAGGGTCCCATTTCATTAAAAGAGCGGTCACAAATCCCATGATTGCAAGTATGGCAAACCATGCGATTGTCAATAGGAAGTCTCCCTGTATGTACTTTAAGGTGGAAAAGAGGATGTTTTCACTGTTGTCCAATCCAAATCTGTACAATGACACTACAAATCCTGAGAATAAACCGATTAGAATGGCTTCTATGATTAGCTTGAGGTAATATTTCGAATCTTCCACATTCAATCCTAATGTCTGCTTAATCATTTTCATGGTTTAACCTCAGTTTTGGGTTTATTTTAATTTTATTTTAAAATTTTTTTCTAGTTTATTAATAAGAATGAATTATCTGGTGATTCCACCGAATCCAGTCAGTATCTTTATGCATTCTTCAATTGCATCTTCAGTCAAGGACAATATCTTGAATGTATAGCTGATTTGGTTTTCCTTTATAGGTTCCCCTTTATAGATGTCAATTATTTCCACACCTATAATGTCTTCAACTCTATTTAAAGTGTCCTTAATTATATGAGGGCTTGATTTTCTGTTGAAAACGGCACTGATGTCTCTTGTATATATCTTTTGATTGTTGATTTTCCATTGGTGCAGTTCCCCTTCATTCAAGACCTTTACATTGGATATCCTTAACTTCTTGACTTTATTGTTCTCATCTTCCAGGTAGAGATAATCCAAATCGATTTCCTTGACTGTTCCTACATGGATTGTATCTGAATATATGTGCTTAAGGCCCACTTCCTCTCCAATGGATTGGAGCAGCACATTGTATTCTTGGGTAAGTGCGGTTATCGCCTTGTCACTCCTACCTAAAGCGGCTTGGATATCTCCCATATGCTTGGTTGCCCTAAGTGCAATCTCAACAAATTCATCTTCATCTTCCTTTGTCAGTGTTTCCTTCAGTTCACTTATTGAATCGAAAAGTGCCTGTCTGATCTTTTCTCCACGCTTGTTTTCATGTTGAATGGAATAGGTAAGATGTGGATTTTGGGATACGATTCTCGCTATTGTATCGATCATCAGATTGTAAATAGGACTTTCGTAGTTTTCAGTGTCCTTAATGTCAACTTGAAGCTTTTCAATGGCTGAAGCTGTTGAAATGTATGAAAAGTGAGTCAATACCTGCACGACTCCCATCATGTCATCATGATGCTCTGGGGTGGTTTCAACTATTCTCATGCCAAGATCTTCCAAAAACCTGTAGACCTTAGGATACCATTTTCCCTTTTCCAATGGAGTGAGGACTATTATTTGCCCTTTCAAATCAGTGGTTCTCGGACCGAAGACAGGGTGTGTAGGAATGAATTCAACCCTTCCGTTCAAGCACTCCTTCATCTTATAGCTTGGCCCTTCCTTAACTGAAGTGACATCAATCATCACAGACCCCTCTTTCATGAATGGGGCAAGCTCCTCAATGACTGATTCGGTGCTTGAAATAGGGACTGCAATGATGACCATATCACTGTTTTGAGCTATTTTCCTATTGTTGTTTGAATATTTTATTCCAAGGTCTTCGCTTACTTGAGCACCTACGATTTCATCTCTTCCTGTTACTGTCACATCAAAGTTAAAATCCTTAAAATACCAAGCTAAGGTTCTTCCCAAACCTCTTGTTCCTCCAATAATTCCAATTTTTTTCATATTATAATTCCCGTTAATTTTGATTAATTTTAGTAATTTGCATAATGATTTAATTTAAAGCATTCGATTATTATTTAAATTACTTAATTTTATATATAATCGATAATCATATTTTATATTGTTTAATAGTAATTATATAATTTACTTATGTATTTAATATTTTGTATGGATTGGATTGTTTTAAATTTAATTTGAATTATATTTAAATGAGGAATTCTATGAAAATAACTTATCAAGATAAAAAGAAGGGAATCATTGAACTTCTTCCTGAAACCTTAGATGACTTATGGCATCTGTCTCACATAATCGCTGAGGGAGATACCGTATACTCTAAGACAACAAGAAGGATTCAAGACAATACTGGGGATAAGTTAAGAAGCGATAGAGGGGTAAAAAAGACATTTACCTTAGGAGTTTCCGTTGAGGATGTCAGCTTTCACATCTTCACAGGCAAGCTCAGGATAATCGGTTCCATCATCAAAGGTCCTGAAGACCTGATTCCTCTTGGATCCCATCATACTATTGAAGCCAAATTGAATACTCCAATCAAGATATTCAAGGAACAGTGGTCCGGATATGTCTTGAAGAGAATCAATCAAGCCATTGAGGCATCAAAGAAACTGTCTGCAATCATTGTTGTTTTGGAAGACGATGTTGCCGATTTTGGTCTGATGAGGCAATTCGGAATTGAATATTATGGCCCTCTTATGGGAAATGTGTCCGGAAAGAGAATAATCGATAAGAACCGGGCAAAGAATATTGAAAAGTTCTATCAGAATATTGTTGATTACATTCTTAAGTTTGACAATATTCAAACCATAGTCTTGGCAGGTCCGGGATTCTTCAAGAATGATTTCCTAAAATATTTGGAATCAAGACATCCTGATTTGGCTAAAAAGTCCATACTTGAAGCTACTGGTTCAGGTGGCAGAGTGGGCATCAATGAAGTTCTTAAGAAGGGGACTGTTGAGAAATTGGCTGCTGAAAATAGGGTTGCCTTTGAGATTGCAGCTGTCAATGGCATTCTTCAGGAGATAGCAAAGGATTCCAATTTGGTTGTTTATGGTAAAAAAGAAGTGAAGGAAGCCATTAATTTGGGAGCTATTGACAAGCTATTGGTTCTGGATAATTTGATTAGAAGTGAAGACCTGGAAGAGTCCATGGATATGGTGGAAAACATGTCAGGTGAGGTTTTAGTGATAAGCAGCCAGCATGAAGGCGGAAAGCAGCTTGAAGGATTAGGTGGTATGGCAGCTTCCTTAAGGTATGCCATCAATTAGTTTTTCCCAATCAATAATTCCTATTTTAAATAAAATTATATATTAAAAATTATAAAGATAAAAATATTACATTTATTTCTTTAAGGAGAATTTAATCAACTTAAAAAATAAAAATATACATTCATTTTAAGTAAAATTTAATCGAATTAAAAAATAAAAGGATTTTAAACATGTTTTTAGAATTATTTTTTGTATTTATATTATCATTTCTAGGAACTGGAGCATTAAACATAATATTCCGTTTCTTAGGTAAAAGAGGATATATGGGCAATCTATATGAACCTGTTCGTGGAGGAACTCCTCGTGCAATAGGTATAGTCCCATTTATTCTAATCAGCTTATTCCTGCCTGAAGGATATAACAATCTTGTATTGGTAATGGGATTATGCGCTCTTGTTGATGATATAATCGGTAGAAGAAGAATTGCTAATTTGCCTATTGAACTGGGACAGCTTGCCAGAGGAATAGGCATGTTATGTGTTATTGGATTAGGTTATCCTCTTATGGGTGTTTCTTCTATTTTAGTTGCTTTAATGATTCAGCCAATGAACATTGCAGACATGCAACCTGGATCTGCAGTAAGTGTTGTAATTATAATGAGTTTCTTTACAATTCTCGCCACTTTAATTATAGGCGTATCTCCTGTAGCTCAGATTCCTGCATATTATGTTCCATTGCTTACTTTAGTTACCTGTATAGCTTACGCTCCTTTGGATTATTCTGGAAAGATTATGTTGGGAGAAGTAGGTAACCACACCTTTGCAATTGCATTGGGAATTGGATTTTACATTCTTGGAGGATTTATAGGAACTTTGATATTGTTCATTGCAACCACTGCACTCATTGCATACATTAGAAGAAGAAACTTATCTAGATTCCTTATCAATAAATTGCATATCAACAATCCGACCTTCGGAGATTTATTTATGGATGTCTTGACTGGCGGAGGCTTAGGTGACTTGTTTAGAAAAATCATTCTCGGTGAGCGCCAACAGGAAGTCACTGACAATTTATTGATTTCACTTGGATTTAGAAGATTGCTTTATAATCCATATTCCCCTAATCTTGAAAGAGTAGTCGAAAAAGATGTTAGAACAAAACCGACTGATTTAAGAAAGTTAACTTAATATCGGCCCTAGAATTAATTGAATTTTTTTAATTTTAATTTTTTCATTATTTTATCGTGGTGATTTTATGAGTGATGTTTTTGAAGTTATCAAAAATCGTAGAAGCGTAAGAGCTTATAAGGATGAGCAAATAGAGGATGAGGAAATCGAAAAGATATTGGAAGCCGCCATTATGGCTCCTACTGCAAGAGGAGAAGCTCCATGGCACTTTACAGTGGTTCAAAACAAGGAACTTCTTGAAGACATCAACGATTCCGTACGCAGCATCCTATCCAATTCCGGTGATGAGCTTCTTGAAGCAATTGCCGAATCTGGCGTTAATGTGATGCACAATGCTCCAACCGTTGTATTTGTTTCAGCTAAATCAGATGCAAGCAATATGCAAGCGGATGTTTCCGCAGCTATTGAAAACATGCTTCTTGCAGCGGAAGGATTGGATATTGGATCCTGCTGGTTAGGTCTCGTGGCAATTTACTTCAGTGTTGAAGAGAACTTGAAAAAGCTTCACATTCCTGAAGGATACACTCCATTATATGGTGTTGCTTTAGGTTATAAGCTTGAGCCAAATGAACCAAACCCACGTAGTGATGTTTTAGTTAATTGGTTGAAATAAACAAACTTTTAAAAAAGTTGATTAAAATTTTTTCTATTTTTTAAAAAAAGAAATTTTGATAAGATTTGATTATCTTATCAAATTGTTTATTTTATTTTTACTTGTTTTTTATTCATTTTAAATTATTTTATCTTATTTTATCTATTTCTTATTTTACCTATTTCTTACATGATCTTTAAGATCTTATAATAGGCATCTGTGGATGGATGAACCTCTAGGAAGTCATCAAAATCCTCTTTTTCTATTCCCATATTCATCAGGAATGCAAGATAAGCGGTATCATCAATTGAAGATGGGGATATCTGGCTTGCCCTCACTATCTCTTCTGTTTCACTGTTCAATGAAACTTTAGTGAGTCCTGTCTCTCCCCTTAGGATTCTCCAGAATGCATGAGGGCCTCCAAGGCCTGGAATGATTATGTCTTCAACATTTTCATTGTCTTCATCTATATCTCGCTTTTGAGTGAAACTGACATCCAAATCCAATGTCAATGATTGAGGAACAATAATCTCATCAAACTTATTCAAGTATCCTGCCATGTTTCTTGCAGCGGAAATTCCTTCTTTTCTTGCATATGGAGTCAATGTTATTCCTCCAGTGACATCACCTGCTGCATAGATATTCTGATTTGAAGTTTGGAAGAAATCGTTGACCTTAATTGATCCGTCCTCATTCAAATCGACAATGGCTGCGACTATTTCTGAATTCGGAACTCTTCCGGTAGCTATCAATGTCTTGCCTTCAAACTCTCCCTTATCTGTTTTTAGAGAGTTTTCAGTAATTTCCATAACTTCTGTATTTTCATGAATTTCAACTTCATCAATGAGTTTTTTAACTACATATGACTTGATTTCAGGCTCCAAATCCTTCAAGATTTCACTTCTTGCAATGATTCTAACTTCACTTCCAAAGCTTGAGAAAAGGTTTGAAAGTTCAGTGGCTATTATTCCACCGCCAACTATATTCAATTTAGGAGGAACTTCCTCTAAGTTAAGGATGTCGCTGCTTGTCAATGCATATTCCGCTCCAGGGATATTTGGAATAAATGGTCTTGCACCAGTTGCTATCAATAGATTTTCCGCTTCAAAGATTAAGGTTTCCTTTCCTTCATATTCCTCTTTTTGAAGTTCATTCTCATTGTCCAATTTCACTGTAACGATGATTCTGTCTTCAACATTTTCATTATTTATTTCTACATTTGCTTCACCATAGACAACTTCGTTGTTTACGCTTTCGTTTTCTTCCTGGTTAAGCTTGCGGAGGAATTTTTGAGTCTTCTTGACATTGTCGCATGCACTCTTGTAATCGAAGTTTATATTTCCATCAATGAATCCAATTTCACTAAATCTCTTGAAGTTTCTTATAAAACGACTGATGTCAGTCAATGCACAAACGACCATGCATCCTTCATTAAGACAAGTTCCTGCGATGTATTTCTTTTCTATGACTAAGGTTTCCTCCCCTAGTTTTCCCAGTTCAAATGAAGCCAATCTCCCTGCAGGGCCTGCTCCGATAACAATGTTTTTTATTTTTCTTATTTCTTCCATTTCAATCCCTGAAGTTTTGCTTTAATTAATTTTTAGTTTGTTTATTTTATTATAAATTATTTATTAAATGTTTTTTTCATGTTTATTTGATAAGGATCATTTTATTTTTTAGAAAAATTTGGCATTTTGTTTTTGTTCTATAAAATAAAAATATTTATATAATGCAAAAACTATAATAGAAATATTAATAAAAAGTGATTTGGATTAGAATATTTTTTAATTATTTATTCATTTAAATAATTAATTCAAAAACAATTAATTTAATTCATAAAATAACTAATTCATTTGAATAAACTTAAAAGGAGTTGTTGTTATGTGTATTGCTGCACCAGCTAAAATTGTAGAGATTGACAAGGAATCCAACATTTGTGCTGCAGACTTTGGAGGAGTAAGACAAAATGCAAAATTGGATCTTCTCCCAGATGTGGAAATTGGAGACTATGTCTTAATTCATGCAGGATATGCAATTGAAAAATTATCTGAAGAGGCTGCAAAGGAATCTTTAGAATCCTGGGATGAATTATTGGAAATGTTAGAAGAAGAAGATAAAGAACGTGAAAGAATGATGAATGAAGGATTATAATTTTCTTTCATTTATTGATTCTATTCTTTTTTTTAATTTTTATTTTGTTTTTTAAGCTATTTTGATAAAATTGCTATTTTTACTGTTTTTTAATGATTAGATATAATTATTTCATGAAATTGTGATTATATGGATGAGGAAATTGAATTGTTGATTGAAGTTGGATGCCCTGAATGGGTAATTGAGCATTCCAAAGGAGTTTCAAGAAAAGCCTGTGAGATTGCATCCAATTTTGATGATGTGGATATGGAGCTTGTCAGGGTCGGAGGCCTCTTGCATGATATAGGAAGATGCAAGACCAGTTCCATTGAACATGCAGTGATAGGCGCTCAGATGCTTAGGGAAAGAGGATATTCTGAGGAAATAGTCAATATTGTTGAAAGGCATATTGGAACAGGACTATCTGAGGAGGATGCAAAGGAATTGGGACTGCCTATCAAAAGCTATATCCCTCAGACTTTAGAGGAAAGGATAGTTTCCCATGCGGATAATCTGTTCAATGGTGCAGATGAAGTGGATGTTGAGTTCACCATTGAAAAGTGGAAAAGGAAATTAGGTGAGAACCATCCATCCATTGAAAAGATTAAGGAAAATCATGAAGAGCTTGTCTTAAGATTTGAATAGTTTCTATAAAAACTATTTTATAAATGAAAATCAAATATTTAATTGATTGTTTTTTTTAAAACTTATTTTAATTTTAAAATAATCTAATTTGAAGAAGATTATTGCTTTAATTAATTTTATAATTTATACGAGGAAAAGAATGAAAGTTATTTGTTCAAGTGATGAATCATTATACAGGCCTGAAGTGGTCAGATGGAGGCAAAGGATGGCAATGATGGAACCTTTAGGGGATGTTGTCGTTGCACTTCCATGCAGTATGAAAAAGCCATACTCAAACTCACAGTCCCATCAAAGATTCAGAAGGGCCACTAAAGGCTATCAGGAAGTGATTGTAACCTCTCCATTTGGAATCTGTCCAAGGGAATTGGAAAACACCTTCCCAATCCAATCCTATGATGTTGCGGTTTCCGGCGATTGGAATGATGATGAGATAAGATTGGCTGGAGAGCTTCTTAGGGATTATGTTGGTGATAAGCCGGTAATAGCCAATGTTGAAGGAGGCTATGAAGAGGTTTGTCGCGAGTATTTGGATAACTGCACTTATGTTTGTGTAGGTGGAAGGCCTACCTCTCCTGAATCAATCTTCAATCTAAGGGAGGAACTTAAGAAATATCCAAAGACCAAGCATAAGGATAGGGTCTTGAATGAACTCAGATCAGTTGCAAAATATCAGTTCGGCAAAGAGGCTGAAGCCATTATAACCGACGATGTTGTAACCAAGGGAAGATATCACAGGAATGTCTATTCAGGTGGAAAGCAATTGGCTCTTCTCAATAGGGATATCGGTTTATACACCCTTAACCTTGAAGGAGGCAGAAGGCTTGCTGAACTTGGAATTCATGTGGTTGAGATTGATTTTGACCTAAAGACAAACTCATTGTTTGCTCCAGGAATTGTAAATGCGGATCCATCCATTCTTCCTAAGGATGAAGTGGTCGTTGTTAGAAACGATGAGGTTGTGGCGGTTGGAAAGGCTGTCTTGACCGGTCGTGAAATGGTTGAATCCAGAAATGGTATTGGAGTAAAGATAAGGCACAGGATTAAGAATTAATCTTTAATTGATTAAGTTGTTTTAATATTTTTATTTTTCTTTTTATTACCCTAATTGATAGGTTTAAATATAATTAAAACAATAGTTATATTATTAACTTTTTGTTAGGATGTAAAATTTGAAAATTTTAATCTTATATAGTTATAATAAATTTTAATTTAAAAAAACATTAGAGGAGATAAAATGTCTGAAGAATTAGCACTTGCTGTAAAAGACGCAGTTTCTGTTGTAAACGACCCTCACATGGGTGTAAGTATTGTAGAAATGGGTATTGTACAATCTATTGCAATTGAAGGTTCAACTGCTGAATTGGTAATTAAACCTACCAACCCAGGTTGTATGAGCGTTACCCGTATTGCTGCTCAAGCTAAAGCTGAGGCTTTAAAAGTTGAAGGAATCGATAAGGTTAAGATCATTATTGAAGGTCACGTAATGGCTGACTCTCTCAATGAGATGCTTAACAAGGATAATTAAGTTTTTTAAACTTAATTACTCTACTATTTTTTTAATTTTTATTTTTCAATCTTTAAATTATCTTAAATCTTTTAGATATATTCATTAAAATGCTTTATACAAAAGATTTATATATTAGATGACATATAGTTAATAATACTTGTATTTGTTAATAGGCTAGTGGCACAGCCTGGTCAGCGCGCACGGCTGATAACCGTGAGGTCCTGGGTTCGAATCCCAGCTAGCCTACTCTTACTTCTTTTGATATTTTTTTCATATTTTTCATTCACTGACAGTTTTATCGTCTATTTTTAGTCTTTTTTTACCTATTCAATCTATTTTTTCTACCAAAATTGTTAAACTCTTAGCTTTTCAATGTACATTTTTATGTATTAGTATACATTTTATATACTTGAAAGTACAATATATCTTTAGAGAAATCTTGGTGGTAATATGTGGGAAAGTTTAAATTTGAAGTTCAGCAAATATCCTGCAAGAATGGCTGTAGCTCAAAAAATGTTTGAGTTGGGATTGAGAATAAGTGAAGACGGCAAAATATATTGCGGGGATTTAAAAATAAGCGATTCTGCATTGGCAGCTGCTGCTGAAGTTGATCGCAGAGTAATCAAATCAACAGTGGATGTCATCATTGCCGATGAAGAATTGTATGAAATATTCTCAAATATTATTCCAGCGGGAACCTTAATCAAGAATATTGCAAAGGACTTGGATTTGGGAGTTATTGAAGTGGAAGCCGGTGAGAAAAGCGATGGTATTTTGGCTGAAGTTGCTTGGATCATGAGCAAGCACAATATAGGCATTCGTCAGGCTTATGCAGGAGACACAAGGTTTAATGCAAATCCAGTTTTGACAATCATTACAGAAGATCCTATTCCTGGAGAACTTTTAAATGAATTCATTAAAGTGGAAGGAGTCTTAAAAGTTTCCATTTTATAATTCCAGGGATTATCTGTCTTTTTTATTTTTTCTAATTATTCATTTTTTTCATTATTTTTCTATCTGTTTTTCATTTATTTTTATTATATTTTTTATCTATTTTTATCCTATTTTTTATATAAAAACATTAAATTTATAATATATGGTGTAAATAAATATAAATATAATGTAATTTATTAAATCATTAACTATTAAGTAATTTTTTTTAATTAAGTCTTGATTTAAAATTTAAATATTTATAAGGAAGCCTATATTATGTTAAGAGATCCTATTATTCAAAATTTATTTCCGGAAATTTTTGAATTCGAAGAAGCTGTAGATGTTATCGGATGTCTTAAAGAATGGCCTAAGAGTAGATTATGCGATGATAAGGCTATTGCTAGAAAAACTAAAATTGATATTAAAACAGTTAAAGATATTCTTAAATTGCTTGAAACCAATAATTTCGTTTACAATATACGAATCAATGAGATTTGTATAAAGATCATTAAACACTTTAGGTCTGGAAAACTTTCCCATGAAGATATAGCTAAAAAAGTTAAATTGGATGTGGAAATTATAGACCAATTTATTGAAGAAAATGAATCTCTTCTACTTGAAACCAAAAAGACATACTCCCAACAAACCTTAAAGACATTGAATGACAATTTGAATGCTTTGATTAAGGGAGAAAAAAAGGATAATGAAGAAGAGGAAGAGGACTTAAAAGAGAAGAGTGTTGAAGAGATTGAAGAATTATCAGAGGATGAGAAAAAAGTTCTAAATGAAGATAAGGAATCTGATGATGTTGTAGTTAAGGAAGCCGTTGAAGAGGATTCCAAAGAAGATAAGAAAGCTGCTAAAAAGACTAAAGCCAAAGCTAAGCCTAAAAAGGAAAAAGCTAAGAAAAGAGCGGTTAATCAAAAGTTCTGGTATCTTACATTTGATGAAATCATCGATTGCCTTAAAAACGGATATACAACAGATGAAGAGATATCTGAAAAGATCAATTGTAAGCTGAACATTGTAAGGAAAATCCTTTATAAATTATATGATATGCGCTTGGCAAGCTATAAAAGGGATAAGGATAAGGAAACCCAATGGTACACTTACGATTGGAGATTCAATGAAAATGAATATAAGAAGTTGGAATTCAATTTGGCAAGTTCTGAACTTAAAAGATTGAATGCTGAATTGGATTATGAGGAAAACAACATGTTCTTCGTTTGTCCGAATGGACATTATCGTCTGGACTTTGAGGACGCTTCAACCGTTGAATTCCTATGTCCTGAATGTGACCTTGATTTGGAATTTGAAGACAATCAAGAAAAAATAGATAAGAAAAAAGAAGAAATCAAAGCTTTGGAAGAAATAATTTCCAGCTAGATCTTTTATAATTTCTTATTTTTTCTCTTTTTTTATTTTTATATTTTTTAATAATTTTTATTTTAGCTATTTTTCAGCTGTTTTTTTTTAATATTTTTCTAATTATTTTTTTATTTATTTTAAAAGAATTTCAGTTCTATTTTTTTTATTTTTTTACTAAAAAAGTTAATTTTTATTCTATTTTTCTAATCAAAACTGCAGGTGTATGTATAATAGAATCCAATGATTCTACAGTAACTTCATGAGTATCGGAATCTAAAACGTCTTTTACACTGTAGATGGTTTCCATTGCTGTTGACAATGATTTCTGATAATCCTCTGCAACATTGGCTATCATGATGGCCTCATCAACATCTATCTCTCTTGAACAGCCAAGAGGGGTTGATCCCAAGTTTTCAGATAGCTGTCCTAAAGTGTATCCGAAAACACCTTTGTCGGCTTCAATTCCAGGAATGGCTATTGGAAGCCCTGTGAAATATTTGTTTCCTCTTCTATATGTTGCATCGGTGTCTATAATCAATGTTGTTATTGTGTTGTTGGTTTTATTTTTTATATCTGCACTGATTTCCTTGGCAACTTTTTCAGGATTTTCCGGAAGCAGTGATACGCATGTTCCAGGTGCATTGCTTAAGTCAATTCCTGCCTCAGATGCTGGCTTCAATGCATGTTTCCAACCGTATAACTGCAAGACTACCTCTTTATGTCTTTTGGATTCCTCTGGGAGCTTCCTTAAATTTTTAATTGTCCTTTCCTTGATTCCGAGAATAGGTCCAAGAACATATCCCCAAAAGTATTTGCTCCAGTATGTTGCCAAAAATGTGGCCTTGAATGATGGTGTGTAATCCGCTTCATCAACCAATCTGCCTTGAGATACGGAGATTGGAGTTTCTGCAATAACCAAATAGTCTCCTTCCTCTGCAAGTTTGGAGATGTCATCTATCATGAAATCTATGCTTTCATTAGGTTTGATATAATGTGTTTCAATAGGAATTACCTTATACCCTTTGATTTCAACATATTTGTATTTTTGGCCTTCTTTGGTTTCCCCTTCTTTGTAAGTTGGATTAGTTGTCATGGTATCTTTCAAAGTATTCAATTATTCAAATTTATTCAATTAATAGTATAATTTTATATGAGTAAATATATAATTATTATTGTATAAAGTTATATGACTTTTAATCATTAATAATTTTTAATTTTCTTATGGGAGATTTGATTATGGAAAAAACAATCACTTATTTCGAAGAACCGGGCATTGAAAATACCGATGCGCTAATTGAACTTGTCAAGGAAAGATTGGAAGGATCAGACATTAAATATGTTGCCATTGCCTCTGCTACTGGTGCAAGTGCATTAAAGCTTAATGAAGCATTGAAGGAATTGGATGTCACCATCGTAAACTGTTCCCATCATGTCGGATTTAAAGGGGCAAATGTGGCAGACATTGATGATGAGACAAAAGCAAAGCTTGAAGCGGAAGGAATCGTTACTTATATGGGATCCCATGCCTTAAGCGGTGTTGGAAAAAGTATTTCCAAAAAATTCGGTGGAGCAACTCCTGTGGAAATCATTGCAGCAACCTACAGAACATTCTGCCAAGGAATTAAGGTATGTGCGGAAATCTCCATCATGCTTGCTGATGCAGGATTGATTCCAGTAGGTGAAGAGATAATAGCTATTGGTGGAACAGGACATGGAGTGGACACTGCTGTTGTAATGACTGCAGCCAACATGACCAATGTATTTGACATCAAATTCCATGAAATCATAGCTATGCCAAGATAATAAAATCATTTCTATTAATTTTATTTTTCCCTATTTTTCATTTATTATTCTATTTTTTCACTTTTTCACTATTTTTTTATTTATTATAAACTTAATTGAAAATAGTTAAATACTATAAAATTAATAATAAAAATACAAATTTAAAATTAGAAATTTAAAAATTTTATGGATTTTTTAGTAATATTTCATTTACATTTAAATATTACTTTAAACATAATTAATAAATAATATAATAAAATGAATTTATACTTATTATAAATAATTTTTAAATTAATAAATTATTGTGGGGTTTACTCGTGAAATTTATAGATGATGCAATTAAAGGATCAGAAGAAACCATTGAAAATTCTGCTCCTAAAAAATCAAATGATGCTTTAGATGAAGAATTATTGGAATATATTCAAAAAAGCCGTGCTAACATTATTGTAGTTGGTGCTGGTGGTGCAGGAAACAATACCATTTCCAGATTGAATGAAATCGGTATTGAAGGTGCAAACACCATTGCTGTAAATACTGATGCTCAAGATTTATTCTACAGCACTGCTGATAAAAAATTGCTTTTAGGTAGACAAACCTGCGGCGGTCTTGGTGCAGGTGGAGAACCTACTGTAGGTGAAGAATCTGCTGAAGAAAGTGAAGAAGACATTAGAGAAGAATTGGAAGGCGCTGACATGGTATTCGTTACCTGTGGTCTTGGTGGTGGAACCGGTACTGGTTCTGCTCCTGTTATCGCAAAGGTAGCTAAGAAATCCGGTGCCTTAACTGTTGCTGTAGCAACCATGCCATTCTCTGCTGAAGGTGTAAAAAGAAGAGAAAACGCAGAAATCGGTTTAGAAAAACTTCAAGAAAATGCAGATACTGTAATTGTTATTCCTAATGATAAATTATTAGAAGTTGCTCCTAACCTTCCTTTAAACAAAGCTTTCATGGCTTCAGATGAAATCTTAGGAAGAGCTGTTAAAGGAATCACCGAACTCATTACCAAACCTGGACTTATCAGTCTGGACTTCGCTGATATCAGTTCTATCATGAAAGGTTCCGGTATGGCAATGATTGGTATGGGAGAATCTGAAACTGGTGACAGAGCTATTGAATCTGTACACGAAGCATTAAGCAGTCCTTTATTAGACATTGACATTTCCAATGCTAAAGGTGCATTGATTAACATTTCAGGTAGTTCAGACTTAACCTTGAATGAAGCTGAAAAAATCGTGCAAATTGTTGGTGACAGATTAGATCCAGAAGCAAACATCATTTGGGGAGCTCAAATCGATGAAGAGTTAGAAAACATGATAAGAACTACCATTGTTGTTTCTGGTGTAAAATCCCAATATACCATCGAACCTAAAAATGACGATTTCGAAGAAATCGAATTCGACGAAGACTTTGAAGGAACTGTATTAGGAAAAAGTGATGATGCTCCTGCAGATCCTTTAGATGAGTTCTTAGATGGTATATTCTAACCCAGCTTTTCTGTTGCCTTCGGCAACGAAAACCTGGACCAAAATTCTTATCACTCTATGGAGTGATATTTCTTTTTCTTTTTTTAGTTTTATTTTACAATTTTTTACAATTTAATTAACCATATTTTTTCAATTTTTTATCATGATTTTTTAATAATTTCATGCAAAACTTTATTAATGTAATTAAATAAAACATATAATATTATTATAAATTAAGATTAAATTAGAGATTAAATTAAAGATTAAAATTAAAACTTGAATTAGGCTTAAATTAATCTTATTTTTTAAAAAAATTATATTGACTTAACTTTTATTATGTAGGGATTTTCAATGAATTTTAAAGAAAGTACTAGTGATTTCATTAAACAAAGTAAAAGAGTATTAAAAGTAGCTAGAAAACCGGATCGTGAAGAGTTTTTAAATTTCTCCAAAGTTACTGCAATAGGTATTGCAATTATTGGAGTAATCGGTTTCATCATTGTTTTATTAGGCCAATTGATAGGCTTATAATTTAGATTTTCAATTTTTCATTAATTAGCTATTTTTTAATTATTTTCTTAATAACTGGTTTCAGTTATTAAATTTTTATTTTTTTAATTTTTTCTTTTAAAGTAGAGAAATTTGAAACATTTATATATAATAAATAACATATATATTCTTATTATATGAATCTAATTTTATTTATTTTACTTTAACATTCATATTTTCTTAAATTTAAATTGTAGATTTTAGTCTATAAATTATTTAATTTTGTTAGCTTTTCAAAATTCAAATAATGTCTGCTGTTTTGTAATTTTACAAAAAATAGATTAGAATTGAACGAAAGTGCTTCTATATGGATATTTAAATTAAGGGAAATAATAAAATTTTACTTTATATAACTTTTAATTTAATCTATAAATTTATTAATAAATTATAAAAAATTATAAATAATAATTATATAGGTGAATTTAAATGGAAGATCATAAAAATTCCATATTTGCTCTTAAAACATCAGCAGGTCAAGAAAGAAATGTTGCAAGACTTTTAGCGATGAAAGCGGACAAGCCTGGAGTAGATATTAAATCAATAGTTGTTCCGGAATCATTAAAAGGTTATATCATAGTCGAATCTGCAACCAACCTTGACATGAAGAACCCTGACATGAAGGTTCGTCATTTAAGAGGTATTGTAGGTGCTAAGAAAGACGGAACTATTGATGCTAACAGTCAAATAACCTTGGAAGAAGTTAAAAAATTCTTGAAACCGCAACCTATCATCTCTTCAATACAAAAAGGAAGTATTGTCGAGCTTGTTTCAGGTCCTTTCAAAGGTGAAAAATCTAAAGTTGTCCGTTTAGATGAATCTCGTGAAGAAGTTGTTCTCGAGTTAATTGAAGCAGCAGTTCCGATTCCTGTTACTGTTAAAGCTGATCAAATTAGAATTATTAAAAAGGAGGCTGACTAATGGCTAAAGATACAGTTGAAGTTCTTCTCGAAGGTGGAACAGCTACTCCTGGACCACCATTAGGTCCTGCTATCGGACCTTTCGGTGTTAATATGATGCAAGTAGTTGAAGAGATCAATAAGAAAAGTGCTGATTTCGCTGGTATGAAAGTACCTGTAATCATTACTATTGACAGTAATACCAAAGAATTTGAAATTGAAATCGGTACCCCTCCAACAACTGCACTTATTATGGATGAACTTGGCATTGAAAAAGGTGCTCATGAACCTGGTGCTGAAGTTGCAGCAGATTTATCTGTAGAGCAAGCATTGAAAATTGCAAGAATGAAATTCGATTCATTACTCGCAAACGACTACAAGGCTGCAACCAAAGAGATTATGGGTACTTGTGTAAGTATGGGAATTACCGTAGACGGCAAAGACCCAAGAGATGCTCAAAAAGCAGTTGATGCTGGAGAGTACGATGATATTTTAGTAGAATAGATTCATTCTATTAAATTATTAATTGCTTACAAAATGCTTAAAATTTAATTAAAAATTTATTATGCTTAATATATTATTTATTTAAGTGATTAATTTGCATGATTGAATTTAATTATAAATTAGATTATTAAAATCTTATAATTTTTATTTTATAATAATTATTATTCTATAATCTTTATAACTTTCTTATAATCTATCTTCTTAATTTAATATCAACAGCTGATTATGATAAATAGATAATATTTATTCACTTAAATGTAAATGATGTTAAGATCATTTTGTCTTACTTGTTCTAGGACAATGTGGTTTTAATTGATATATTAAAAGGAATCTAAAGATTTTATAATGCTTTTTAAAAGATTTTATTTAATTTGAAGATTTCTCGTAAAAATTCCAAATGAACAAAGTTCATGGAGGATATATATGACACAAGAGATTATTGATGCGGTGAAGGAGGCAAAAGAACAAGCTAAGCCGAGAAACTTCACTCAATCCATTGATGTTATCATTAACCTCAAGGATTTAGATGTCAGAAAACCAGAAAACAGATTTAGCGAAGAAGTAGCTCTTCCTAACGGCCGTGGCAAAGAGATCAAAATCGGAGTCATCGCTGATGGGGAATTAGCTCTTGCTGCTAAAAATGCTGGTGTAGATGTCGTGATTTCCAAAGAAGATTTACAAGAATTTGGTAAAGACATTAAAGCTGCTAAAAAAGTAGTCAATTCTGTCGATTCATTTATCGCACAAGCTGATATGATGCCACTTGTAGGTAGATTCTTAGGTCGTATTTTAGGACCTCGTAATAAGATGCCTAAACCTGTGCCTGCTAGTGCAAGAATCGAACCATTACTTGAAAGAGCACAAGCTACCATTAAGGTAGGTGTTAAACAACAACCTTCTATTCAAATCTTAGTTGGAACTCAAGATATGGATGACGAGAAGTTAGCTGAAAATATTGAAGCTGTTCTTGCAGTATTAGACCGCAATTTAGAAAAAGGAAGAAACCAAATCAAATCCATGTATATTAAAGCGACAATGGGTTCAGTAGTGAGGGTGATTTAAGATGGCTCACGTTGCTGAATGGAAAAAAGAAGAAGTTAATGAATTAAAAGGTTTAATTGATTCTGCAGAAGTTGTAGGTATTGTTAACTTATTAAACATTCCTGCTAGACAATTGCAAGAAATGAGAAAAACTCTTGCAGGAAAAGCAACTATCAGATTATCAAAAATCAACCTTATGAAATTAGCTTTAGAAGATTGTGATGCTGAGAAAGCTAACATTACTGGGCTTTCTGATTTTATGGAAGGTCAACCTGCACTTGTATGTACTGACATGAATCCTTTCAGATTGTACAAAATATTAGAAGACAGTAAAACTTCCGCTCCTGCAAAAGCTGGGGCAACTGCTCCTGAAGATATTGTTGTACCTGCTGGAGACACTGGATTCCCACCAGGTCCGTTCCTTGGTGACTTACAACAAATAGGCGTACCTGCTAAAATCGACAAAGGAAAAATTGTAGTTTCTAAAGATACTGTTGTAGTGGAAGCTGGAGAAGAAGTTTCTAAACAAGTAGCAGCTGCTTTAACCAGAATGGATATCAAACCTATGGAAGTAGGTATGGATCTTAAGGCTGTATATGAAGACGGTTCTATCTTTAAAGCAGATGTTTTAGCTATTGATGAAGAAGAAACCATTGCAGATATTCAAACTGCGTTCACTAAAGCATTTAACTTATCTGTATTTACTGCTTACCCAACTAGTCAAACCATTTCAACTATTATCAGTACTGCTCATACTAAAGCATACAATGTTGCTATTGAAGCGGCTATTCCTACTGACAAGACTTCTGACATGTTAATTGCACTTGCAAACGCTAAGATGTTAGCATTGGCTGGTGAATTATCTTCTGATGCAATCGATGACGAAATCGCTAATAAATTGGCAAATGTTGCAGTAGCTGCAGCTCCTGTCGTTGAAGAAGCTGAAGAGGAAGAGGAAGTTGAAGAAGAGGAAGAAGAAGATAAAAGTGAAGAAACTGCAGCACTTGGATTAGGTGCTTTGTTCGGTTAGATAAAATTTAAAATTTATACTTTTTAATTGTTAAAAGTGTTTTTCAAACACACAAGATTCAATATAAAAAAATTTAATATGTATTGGATTTACAAAAGAAAATAAATTATTATAACAAAAAACGGTGATAACATGGAATATATATATGCGGCAATGATTTTGCACACCACAGAACAAGATATTAATGAAGAAAATGTAACTAAAATCTTAGAAGCAGCTGGCGCTACTGTAGATGAATCTAGAGTTAAAGCTTTAATCGCAGCATTAGAAGATGTTGATATTGAAGAAGCAATCGCAACCGCAGCAGTAGCACCAGCAGCAGGTGCAGCACCTGCAGCAGCAGCACCAGCAGAAGAAGAAGAAGCTG
>NZ_JAFQQZ010000051.1 GCF_017410345.1 Methanobrevibacter sp. | reverse complement strand
ATTAATTTGAAAAATTAAGCAATTAAAAAAATAGCTTAATTGATTTAAAGAAATTAATTAATTAAAAAAACTAAAAGAGGAGTATATTATGAAACTCAATGAACCCGTAAAAATATTCCCTGGTGCACAAGTAATCGGCGATGTTGAAATTGGTGAAAACTGTTCCATCTGGCATGGAGCAATTATTCGAGGAGATGTGGGACCTATAAGAATTGGTAAAGGCTCAAATGTTCAGGACAACTGTGTTTTGCACACTTCAGCAAACTTGACCCTTAAGATAGGGGACAATGTCTCCATTGGACATGGCGCTGTAGTTCACGGCTGTGAAATTGATGACAATGTTCTTATAGGAATGAATGCCACTGTATTGAATGGTGCCAAGATTGGAAAGAATTCAATTGTAGGTGCAGGTGCGGTGGTAAGTGAAAATAAGGAATTTCCAGAAAACAGCCTAATCTTAGGAGTTCCTGGAAAACTTGTTAAGGAAACTACACAAGAACAAAGAGACCATATCCTTTGGAATGCAAAACATTATGTCGAACTTGCAAATGAATACGATGATTAAATCATCTATTCATCAACTTTTTTTAAATTATTAATAAAACCATATTAATTACTATTAACTATCAAAGACTAATCATAAAAATCATTTTCAAAAAGAAGGTAAAATAATGAAAGCACGTAAAGCAGTAGAGGAATTGGACCCTTATGTTCCTGGAAGATCCAAAGAGGAAATTGCACAGGAATTTGGAGTGAAAAAAGAGGATATCATCAAATTGGGATCTAATGAAAACCCTTGGGGACCATCTCCAAAAGTAAAGGAAGCGATTGAAAAGGAACTTGCAAACATCAACAGATACCCTGAATCCAACTTGGAAGAACTTAAAAAAGAGTTTGCAAGATACTCCAATGTAAAGCCTGAACAGATCATTGTTGGCGGAGATGGGGCAGATGAAATTCTAGACACATTGGCAAAAACATTTATAGAACCTGGCGATGAGTTTATAGTTCCTTTACCTTCTTACATGTATTATGAATTCTTATTTAAGCCATATGGTGCTGTCCCAAATTATGCAAAGTGGAATCTGGAAACAAACACTTTGGATTTGGATTCCGTACTTGATGCAATCAATGAAAAGACAAAGATGCTCTTCTTATGCACTCCAAACAATCCAACCGGTGCATTAATCTCTCAAGATGACTTAAGGGTAATCTTGGATAAGACAAGCAAATCCAAAGGAGGACCATGTGATGCAGTGGTTGTAATAGACGAAGCATACTTTGAATACTCCCTAACTACCAATGTAAACCTTTTGGATGAATATGACAACATTTTCATTCTCAGAACAATGTCTAAAGTGATGGGACTTGCAGGAATGAGAATAGGCTATGGTATCTCAAGCAAGGAAATCATTGATTACATGCACAGAATAAAACCTGTCTTCTCACTTACAAAGCTTTCATATGTGGCTGCACTCACTACAATCAAAGATACAGAGTACATTGAAAAGTCCATTAAGGATGGAATAGAAAGCAGGGATTTCCTATATGATGAGATATCCAAGATGAAATCCGTAAAAGTCTATAAATCCTATTCCAACTTTATGCTAATCGACATTCACGATACCGGTTACACAGCAGCAGAAATCACAAGAGAATTCATGAAAAGAGGAATGATTGTAAGGGACTGCACTTCATTTAGAGGATTGGATGAGTATTATTTCAGAATAAGCATCTGTACTTTGGAAGAGGATAAGAAATTCCTAGAAGTGATGAGAGAAATCTTAAATGAATAATTTATAATGAAAATCATTTAAAATAGCCATAGCAAAAATAAGATTAAAGGTTTGATAAAATGGAATACAGCGTAACAGTCACATCATCAATTGAATATCCTAAAAATATGTCCTTTGTAATATTTTTAGCAAAATGTCCCCTCAGATGCCCTTACTGCAGCAATAGCGAGATATTGGAAGAGGGAACTGAAATCAGTTTGGAAGAGATTTATGAAAAGATTGATGATTCCGCACTATTCATGGATGCTGTTGTAGTTTCAGGTGGAGAGCCTTTAGTCCAATATGAAGATGTGATTGAAATCTTCAAGTATGTCAGATCAATTGGCCTTAAGACAAAATTGGACACAAGTGGAGTTTATCCGGACAGATTAAGAGAGATTCTGGATTTGGGATTGGTCGACTATGTGGCCATGGATATCAAGGCTCCATTTGACAAGTATGAAGAAGTGATCAATGCAGACATCGGGCAAAAGGTAAAGGAATCAATGGAAATCGTGAATGAATATGATGATATCACTTTAGAATGCAGAACCACATATTGCCCTAAATTGCTAACAGAAGAGGATCTCTTTACAATAGTCGAAGAGGTGGAATGCGACCTATACACAATTCAGCAATTCAGAAACAGATGCGTTTTGGATGAATCACTGGCAGAAGCCGAAGAGCCGAATCCTCATGACATGGAGGATATTGCAAAAAGAATCAAGGAAGCACATCCCGACCAAGACATTAATGTGAAAACTGCTGAATTCGGTCAAAGAAGCATTTAGATTAGACCATTCTAATAATTTTAATATTTTATATTCACTATTAATCCAATAATAAACTTAAAAATTATTTAAAATAAATAGATAAGTTTATTAATTTTTCAATAAAGATAATAATATAATTAAGATTAACTTAATTATTAATTCAAAGACTATTTTTACAAAAAGTCTCCGGAAAGGGTGATATCATGCCAATTATGTCCTTTGGAAGTCAGAACATCAATATAATCACAAATAAAAAGGCAATGACCATAAGGAAATTATGGAAAACCCCCTTAAAAGTTGGAGACAGGCTTCACTGCTATTGGAACTTGGCATCTAAGGAAAAGAAGAAGATTTTTGAAGCTGAAGTTATTGATGTTAAAACCGTACCTTTCAAGGAAATCAAGAATAACGATAAGTTAGCTCAGGAAGAAGGATACGAAGATGCAAGTGACATGGTCAGGGAATTCAAAAAAATGTATCCTAATGGAATCTCTGATGATGATCTCTTCCAAGTAATCTATTTTGAAAAACTGGACATAAACAAATGGAAAGGGGAAAAAATCGACCAGAAAGAGATGATTACCCAAAGGGCAGATATTCTTTTTGATACAGGAAAATATGACAAATCAGCATTATGCTACAATGCTGCATTGAAGATAGACCCTAATGACGTTTATCTTCTAAATAAGAAAGGGGACAATCTAAGCAGGTTAGACCGTTTTGATGAAGCCATTGAATGTTATGACAAGGCTTTGGAGATTGAAAGGGACAATGAGTACATTTGGAACAACAAGGCAATAGCTATGCTCAACTCCGGAAATATAGAAGAGGCTTTGGTTGCAAGTGACGGCGCATTGAATGCAAACCCAAACAATCCAGTTGTCCTTTACTGGAGAGGATTCATTTTAGAGATATTGGCTGAATTCGATAAGGCTTTGGAAGTCTATGACAAACTGATTACCATTGACAATTCCAATCCTGAAGTTTGGAATGCACGTGGAAATGTATTGACTGATATGGAAAGGCCTGAAGAGGCATTGGAATCCTATGATAAAGCATTGGAGCTATGTTTGGAAGATTCCGAAATAGACGCAACAGCACAGAACAGGAAAGGAAACGCACTATTGGACCTTGGTAGGTTTGAAGAGGCCATTGAATGTTATGACAAGGCAATAGAGCTCGAACCAAGAAACACATCATTCCTGCTAAACAAAGGTGTTGTATTGATGGAACTTGACAGATTCGATGAAGCAGAGATTCTCTTTACAAAAGTCCTTGCCATTGACCCATCAAATGATGACGCAAGAGTCCTAAAGATGGAATGTTTGGAAAATATGTAACTTTTTTTTAATTCTAATTTTCGATTAATTTAATCTAATTTTTTACTAAT
Source organism: Methanobrevibacter sp. (assembly GCF_017410345.1). Lineage (NCBI taxonomy): Archaea > Methanobacteriati > Methanobacteriota > Methanobacteria > Methanobacteriales > Methanobacteriaceae > Methanobrevibacter > Methanobrevibacter sp. Next base: position 41,361 of record NZ_JAFQQZ010000051.1, on the reverse strand, counting down.
TTTTTACTAATTTTAACTACTTTTATAATTATTAATTGGTTTATGTAGATTATTGAATTAATAATAAATAAAAAATTGATTTGAATTAATTTAATTGAAATTATGATTAATTAAAAATATGTTTACTATCCATAACAATATTTTAATAATGGCTAAAATTAATATAATGAAATGAAAATTTATTGTGAAAAATAGAAAAAAGAAAGGAATTAAAAGAATCAAAAATAAAATTTTTAGAATCAATTAAACTCCAAGCCATCAACAACATCCACAAACTTATTCATCAAATCATAAGTTGTATTGATTGGCTCATAACAGAATGTTTCATAGTTTACTGTAGGAGTTCCAGCTTGTTCAACTGGCAATGTAATATAATGCGGACTTGACTGGGCACTTGGGAAATAATAAACCAGTTCTGGCATCTTATCTAAAATCTTTTGGACAAATACTTCAGACTTTTCATCCTTTCCCACTGCAAAGACAAAATTAGTCTCCTCATAGGTTCCTGAAACTGTTCCCTTATTGCTGTGAACATCTACAAAAAGATCATAATCATTGTTTATTATATGTGGAGCCACAAACTCTTGAGCAAGCAATTGCCCATCCATTCTACCTTCATCATCAGTGTTGTAATTAGTCACATTGATCTTGTAAATGTAATAACAATAATTTAAAGACTTATCCTTGGACTTTACAGTATCAAACAAAGCCTTATGGGCTTTGCTTTCCAATGGATGCATGCCTATTGAATAAGCTATCTTAATCTCTGAATTTGGATTCCCGAATGGCCCTAATAATTCTACAGACCCTAAATCATTCTCACCAAGCAACTGAGAATTTACACCAGAGGTATCAATCTTAGCCTCAGCGGTTGGCCCATCAGGATATGATTGATTGATGACAACACTATCATCATTAACTGCAATAAGACCTTCATTAGAATTATGCACAGATATTGCATAACCGAAGAAAACAATAGCTATCGCTAAGACAATCACTAAAATAAGAATTAATTTTGATTTCTTATCAGACAACATGTTTTAAAAAAAAAATAGTGATTAAAGAATCACCGAATGACTCTTTAATAAATAGATTCAATTATCCTTTATACTTCTCCACCAAACTGATTCCCCAATTGGCCATTTCATCAGCCTTTTCCTGAGAATCGGATTCAGCAAAACATCTAAAGATCGGTTCGGTACCGGAAGGTCTGATGATTACCCAACCGTCATCTTTCAAGATTTTAACTCCATCGGTTGTATCAAGCTCGAAATCAGTGGTCTCCTTGATTTCATCAGCTATCTTTGCCATGACTTCCTGTTTCAATCCATCAGGACATTCCACTTTAAGCTTTTCCTGGTAATAGACTGGAAGCTCTGCCACAAGTTCGGACAATGGCTTGTCTTCCTTAACAAGAATCTCAAGAATCTTAGCCACAGTCATGGCTGCATCTCTTCCATAGATAAAATCTGGGAAGATTAATCCGCCGTTTTCCTCTCCACCGAATAATCCATCGGTGTCCTTAAGCTTTCTTGCAACAAGGAGGTCTCCAACAGCAGTTGCTATCACTTCACCGCCGAACTCCTCTGCAATGTCATAAATGGCTTGGGAAGTGGCCACAGTGGTTACAATAATGCCTCCGCCATTTTCCTTTAACATATGCTTTTCAACAAGTGCAAAGGTCTTGTCACCTAAAATGAAGTTTCCTTTCTCATCAATGCAGATGGTTCTGTCGGCATCTCCATCATGAGCAAGGCCAATGTCTGCACCAAGGTTCTTAACGGTAGCAATGAGGTCCTGGAGGTTCGGTTCAATTGGTTCAGGGTCTCTTCCTGGGAAGAAACCGTCTGCCTGACAGTTGATGGTTGTCACTTCACATCCCAATTCCTTTAGGATATAAGGAGCTGTATAGGAACCTGCTCCTGAACCGCAATCGACAACAACCTTAATCTTTCTGTTTCTAATGGCTTCTGCATCAACCCTTTTTATGGTTTCTGCAATATACTCCTTGATTATGGTATCATTGGTAAAGCATTCACCGATTTTATCCCAAGATGCACGGTTTGGTTCTGAGTCAAAGTAGAGTTTTTCAACTTCAATTTCCATATCATCTGGAGTTCCTATACCGAACTCATCCACAAATTTCAAACCATTGTATTTTGGAGGATTGTGTGAAGCGGTTACAATGATTCCTCCATCGTAATAATTCCTTACGGCATATTGGATAGCAGGAGTTGGAAGGATTCCCAAATCCACAACATCACAGCCAGATGAAAGCAAACCTGCAGTGATTGCATACTTAAGCATTGGAGTGCTTGTTCTTGTATCTCCTCCAATGGCTACAGTACCTTGAACAATTGATCCGTAACTAGCAGCAAGACGTGATGCAAATTCCGGAGTCAATACATCATTTGCAGTTCTTCTTACACCAAATGTACCAAATAATCTTTTTTCCACCATTTTATGACCTTTTATAAAATTAATAAATAAATAATTAAATTGAATATAATTGAAAAAGCAATCAAATTACTTTAAATCTAAATATATTTTTGTTTATAAAGTTTAAATATTTTATTAAAAATTAACTTAAGAAACCAGTTTAATAGAATTTGAATTAGACAAAATCAATTCCATAGATGATTTATATTCAGTTATGCTTCCGATTACCTTAACCTTATGATTCTTGAAACTGTCCAAATCGTTTCCAGCGTCCTTAAGTTCCACCAACGTCGATTCAAAGATTATTAAATTTATTTTCCCTGTCCCATCATTCAGTTCCATAAAGCAAGAGCTTCCGCTTGAGGATTCCTTTATGGATTCGACCACTCCCGTAACGGCTACAGTCTCTCCAATATTGTTTCTTGTAATGTCCTTTATCTGGATTTCCTTTGGTTCAATATAGGAAGCAAAAACCAGCAGTCCAATGATTCCTATAAGGGATGTGATCAATGCCACCTTAAAAATTATTCTATCATTCAATTCCATAAAATCACCAATTTTAATTTTTAAATACTTAAAATGATTTATTCTTTAAATAACATATAAATATTGCTTAAAATTGAAAAATGAATTATAAAATGATTATAATATTGTTTTAAACTTGTTATAATTATTTAAAATAATAATAAAAATGAAAAAAAGAAAAATAGGCAAAAATAGTTTTAAAAAATAAAGAGATAAAAGAATAAAAAATAAAAAAAGAAAATAAATTAAAGATTATTGACCATTATACATTGATTCCAATCTTTCAATTGTATCAATATCTGCCACTCCCTTATCTGTCCTTATCCTTTTTACAATTGGGAAACGCAATGAATATCCTGCAGGATATTCTGGACTTGTTACGATTTCACTGTAGGATATTTCAAAAATAATCTTTGGATGAACAGTTATGTGAGTTCCCTTCTCAGTAATCTTAAGCTCTTCCATTTGCTTGGTGAGATTTGCCAAGTCATCATCTGAAAGTCCTGAACCAATACGGCTGATGATTTGAAGGTCATCGTTTTCATCACGAAGGGCTATCTCATAAGATCCTATGAATTCCCCTCTTTTACCTATTCCTTTGACTCCACCTACAACAACCACATCCAATGTCTCCGGTTCTGCCTTGAATTTCAGCATCTTCTTTCCACGAATTCCTGGAATATAAGGTTCAGAGCAGTTCTTAATCATTATCCCCTCATGTCCACCTTCAATTGACTTATTGAAGAGGATTATTGCATCATCAATGTTTTCAGGGCCGACCTTAACAATGTCACTGAGGTTCAATTCCTCACTTGAGCAGTCCACAGCATTTTCCAAGATTTCCCTACGCTTGATGATAGGCTCATCGACTATCGGTTCCTTGAAGTATAAGAGGTCATACAGGAATATTTTTATAGGCACATTCTTCATGGCTTCCCCAATGTCATATTTTCTTCTAACCCTCTGCAATACGGTTTGGAATGGTTGAGGCTTGCCGTTCTTAAATCCTATGATTTCCCCTTCAGCAATGAAGTCCTCATCTGGAAAACCTTCTCTAATGAACTTTACAGCATCAGGGAACGCTTCTGTCACATTTTCCAAACGACGGGTGAATAAAGTGATCTCATCACCATTCTTATGGAATTGAGTACGGAAACCGTCATATTTGGTTTCACAAAGGGCACAGCCCATCTCTTCAATGCTTATGTCAATGCCTTCAGACAATTGTGCAAGCATTGGCTTTACAGGCCTTCCAGGAATCAATGTAAGTTTTTTAAGTCCCTCTTCACCATCAATCTTTGCCACTTTTGCAACAAGCCCTAAGTCATTTGTAAGCATATGGGCTCTCTCAGCAACAGCCTTGTCAACATCAAAGGCCTGGGATATCGCATCACGGATAATTCCTTCACCTACACCAATTCTAAGCTCTTCCAAAATGGTTCTGCAGATATATTTTGCTTCCTTTCCAGAAGCGGAGGATAAAAGTTCAAGAATATTTGAAATCTTACGGGCAGTTGATCTGCTTCCAGATATTGTTGCCAATTTTCTAAGTTGATTATAAACAAACTTTACAGTCAATGGCTGTGAGAAAAATGTCATTTGAGCCTTTTTGGCATATAATTTTTCTGCTGCGGCCCCAATGTCTCCCTCATCACGGATGGCATCTTCAACCACATCTACGGAAACTCCTACAGCATCTCCAACAGCCTTCATGACCAGTTTATCACCAATTCCCTGTTCCTCTTCACTCCAGGACGGGAAAACGCTTCCTAAAGCCATCAAAGTGATTTTCTCCAAATCTTCCTCTTCAACTGTCTTTAGAAAATCCGCTAGAATATCTGTTTTTTCCAGCCTTTTTGTAGTGGCTCCCAATGCTTCATAAACATTAACAAGTTCCTGATATTTCATCTTTAATCCCCTAATACCTAACTAAAAGTCTCCTTTAGCTATCTTAACTGCACAATACTCTCCACACATTGAGCACATCTCATCGTCTTCAAGCTCACATTTGTTTCTGTAATGTCTTGGCTTGAATTTGTCAAAAGCCAAATTGAATTGGCTTTCCCAATCGAAGTTTCTCCTTGCAGTTGCCATTTCAACTTCCTTTTCCCATGCGGTTTCCAATCCCAATGCAACATCTGCAGCTTGAGCTGCTATCTTGCTTGCAATGACTCCTTCCCTAACATCTTCTAAAGATGGAAGTGACAAATGCTCCGCAGGTGTTACATAGCATAGGAAATCGGCGCCGCTTGAAGCTGCAATTGCTCCTCCAATAGCTGATGTGATATGATCATAACCAGGTGCCAAATCTGTAACGATTGGACCTAAGACATAGAATGGAGCTCCATGACATAATGTCTTTTGAATTTCCATATTGGACCTGATTTGGTTCAATGGAACATGTCCAGGACCTTCAACCATGGTTTGAACTCCTGCTTCCTGAGCCCTTTTCACAAGTGTTCCCAAGGTAACCAATTCCTGAATTTGGGAAGTGTCTGTCGCATCAGACAAGCAGCCTGGACGCAATCCATCTCCCAATGAAAGTGTGATGTCATATTCCAAGGCAATTTCAAGAAGATAATCATAATTTTCATACAGTGGGTTTTCATGCTCATTATGCAAGATCCATGAAGCGAGGAAAGTTCCGCCTCTGCTTACAATACCCATCATCCTTTTTGCTTTTTGAAGCTTGTCGACAAGGTCCCTGTTTATGCCACAGTGCAAGGTCATGAAGTCTACGCCATCCTTTGCTTGATGGATTATTGATTCCCATATGTCGTCCTCATCCATCTCGATGATTTCCTTGCCCTTGTTTAATGTAATTACCCCTGCCTCATAAATTGGAACGGTACCAATAGGAACATCTACAGAGTCCATGATCTTTTCCCTGAACTCCAATAATTTGGGACCGGTGCTTAAGTCCATAACCGCATCCGCACCGAAATCCACAGCCAGTTTAGCTTTCTTTACTTCCAAATCGATATCCTCGATTTTGCTTGATGATCCTATATTCGCATTGATCTTAGTGGATAATCCCTGACCGATACCGCAAGCCTTTGTATCTCTTCCCACATTCTTTGGTATTACAATGGTCCCATTTGCAAGTCCCTTTAGGATCTTATCCACATCCACTCTTTCCTCTTGAGCGACAGCTTCCATTTCAGGAGTGACATTTCCTTTCTTTGCTTCAGTCATTTGTGTCATTAAAGCACCTTTAATAATTTAAATCAATTTAAGTTTTAATAATATTTTAATAATATTTTTATAATCATAGTACAATCATATTAACAAATCTATAACATATAAAATTATGTAATTTATTATTTAATTAATTTGTCATAATTGAATGATTTAAGTAAAAAAATAATTTGAAATTCATTATGGATAAATAAAAAATAAGATTATACAATGTATACTTAACTGAATAAAGTAATGAAAAATGAATAGTTCCAAAGATATTGAACTAAATAAAATACTAAAAAAATCAATAAAATTTTTACAAGTTTAATTTAAAGATATATAAAAAATCATAAGTGGATAAATTATAGAAATAAAAATGAACAAAACAATATTAAAACTAAACAAAATAATATATTTAACTATGTTAAATCTAAAAAAATTGAATAAACAATATTTAAATAATTGAAATGCTAAATAATTATATAACCAATAAAAGTTGGAAAACTAAATTAAATAATTAGATTTACAACATTGGTTGGAAAATTTTTAGGAGAATAAAAAATGAAAAACTATTTCGACATTAAAGACAAAGTAGCAGTTATTACTGGTGCTTCCTCTGGATTAGGCTGGCAAATCGCTAAAGCATACGCAAGCCAAGGTGCAAAATTAGCATTATTCGCTAGAAGAGAAGAAAGATTACAAGAAAATGTTAAAGAAATAGAAGAAGAATTTGGAACTGAAGTAATTTACGCTGTAACCGACGTAGGTGACTACGACAGCATTACCGAATCCGTTAAAAAAGTAGTTGACCACTACGGAAGAATTGACATTCTCGTAAACGCAGCAGGTATGGGTAACAACAAGATGGTTGTTGACCAATCCAACGAAGAATGGGCAAGACATATCCACATTGACTTGACTGGTGTATACTACATGTGTAAAGCTGTCGGAGAAGTCATGATCAAACAAGAATATGGTAAGATCATCAACATCGGTTCCATCCACAGTAGAGTTATCTTCCCTGGTGGAGGTATCAGCGCATACTCCTCCGCAAAAGGTGCAGTAATGAACTTAACCAAAAACTTAGCTGTAGAATGGGCTAAATACAACATTACCGTAAATGCAATAGGTCCTGCAGTATTCAGAACCGAATTAACCGAAGAATCCCTTGGATTACCTGGATTCATGGACTTAATTGCAGCATACTGCCCAGCTGGCAGATTAGGTGAACCTGGTGAATTAGACGGTATCGCAATTTACTTAGCATCCGATGCATCCAGCTTCTGTACCGGTCAATTAATCTGTATTGACGGTGGATGGACTGCAATATAATTAAAAAACACGTAATGAATAATAAAGGGAGAGTTATTAAAACTCCCCCATAATTATTATTCTAATAAAAACTCTTTTTCTAAAATATTTATTCAAAATTAAACTGCTTTTTTAAAATAATTTAAAAATAAATTGTTTTATTGTTTACGAATTAAATTAATGCTTAAAAAAATAATTATAGTGAGTTAGTCACTATAATTTACAACTATCATTAAACTTTATAAAAAATTTTGATCAAACTTTTTCTAAAAGTTTGGTTAGTCACTATAGTCAGCATCCAAGATTGCATCAAAATGATAATTCGGATATTTATTTCTAATTTCCTCTAAAACCTTTTCTTTTACATCACTACGGTCTGCATCAAAATCAACGATTAAATCAAAGGTGACCAGATTGATGGTATCATCCACGTAGAATCCATGCATTTGCAAGATTTCTGGATATTTTCCAACAATCTCATTAAGGCTGTTTCTAATTTCCTTATACTCCTCATTGTCAGTATTTGATGCATAGATTCCAACAGTGAGTATGATTCCAAACTCTTCATAAACAGTATATAAGATCTTTCTGGTCAATTTATGAATCTCACGGGCAGTCAAATCATCATTCACTTCAATATGTACAGATCCCATCAATTGTGTTGGACCGTAATTATGCAAGGTCAAGTCATATGCACCTTTCACTTCATCGAATTGATTGATTCTTTCCTTAAGCTTATCTGTTATTTCACTGTCAACACGGGTACCGATCATGCTGCTTAAAGTTTCAGAGAGCATTTCAATGGCTGCCTTGATGATGACAAATGCGATTATGGTTCCCAAAATGCCTTCCAAACTGATATGCCAGATTAGGCTCACAATAGCTGCAACCACTGTAGACAATGATAGGATTGCATCAAACAATGCATCGCTTCCTGAAGCAACCAATGATTGGGAATTTATTTCCTTACCCTTTCCTTTCACATATCTTCCCAAAAGGAACTTGACAACCACAGCGACAGCAATTATGAAGATTGAAACAAAAGTGTAATCTGCAAGAACCGGATTGAATATCTTTGGAACGGATTCCTCCAAAGCGGTTATACCTGCAAGTAGAACAATCACTGAAATGATTACAGATGAGAAATATTCAATCCTTCCATAACCGTAAGGATGCTCCTTATCTGGAGCTTTCCCTGCCAATTTTGTTCCAATAATTGTAATGATGGATGATAATGCATCAGTTAAATTATTTACTGCATCCAATGTGATTGCAATACTGTTTACCATTATCCCAATAGTTGCCTTAAATGCAACAAGAATCAAATTCACAAGTATTCCGATGACACTTGTCCTTACTATAATCCTATCCCTATCCATTGCAATACCCCAATTATAAAAAATACTTAATTACAATTATATTTTTTAACTAAATATAATTTACCATTGAAATCTTAACTGAGTTCATATCATTATTCAACATCAATATGCTTATATATATTAAAAAGTATAATATTTAACAGAGTAAAGTGAGGTATGCTATGAGAAAAAATTCCGTATTCAATCAGGAAAACAGTTATCTGAATTCATGGTATGGCATTACCAAGGGATTTGGAGAATTCTTTAAGGAAAGAAGCGAAGGTTTGGAAATCAATCCTGCTGAAGCGATGTTCCTATCAAAAATCTATTATAAGGATGGAATCAGCCAAAGGGAAATTGCACATGACTTAATGGTTTCCGAAGCGAACATTGCAAAGACATTCAAGAAATTGGAACAGAAGGAATTGGCTTATAAGACCATTGATAAGGAAAGCAATGCCCGTCGAAATCTTCATTTGACTGAAAAGGGAGAAAAGACATTTGAAGAGTGCATAATTATATTTGATGAATATGATAAGATTCTCTTTGAAGGATTAAGTGAAGAACAAATAGAAAAAATGGAAAACCAACTTAAGGAAGTTGCGGATAGATCCATCAATATCATAAAAGAATAATCAATGAAAAAATAGCATATCCTTTAAAAACACCATATTTAATCATTTTATAAAACTAATTTTAAGACTAAATAAAAAAAGAATAAAGAAAAAATGAAAAAAGTCTTAAGAACTAAATAAAAAAATAAAAAAAGAATCAAGAAAAATAATAAAATTACACTTCTGCATCCATTAGATCTTTAGAAAATGCAAGCACTTTTGCACTTTCACTATTTTCCTCATCCAAGTCGATGACTAAAGCATCTTCCTCTAAAGCACCAGGATCCTTTTCAATGCATTCCTTTACTTTAGCTGTGATTGCTCCACCGTCTTCGTTGTCGATCATGTCAACAAGTTCAACTTGTTGTTGGAATCTTTCCACTCCTTCCATTGGAATGTTTTCTACGAAAGGAATAGCACCGGTAGCACCAGTGATTTTCTTTTTCTCAGGGTCGCAACCATTTTCGTGTAATGCTTGGATACTTTGACCAGTAATGTGACCTTGCACTTCAGCTCCACAAAGGATCAGGAATCTGATGTTTGGGTTTGAAATGATGTTTGCTACAACTTTTTCAATACCTAAGTTTTCAGTCTTACAAGGTCCAGCAATAGCTGCTCCAGCAGCAGCTGGAATGTCCTCATTGTGAGAAGCCAAAGTAGTTACAGCAACAGGACTTTCAGGGTCCCCTACAATATAGTCTCCACTTACAACAGGCCAATTATCCGCAGTTGGTTTTTTATCTGCCATAATATCACTCCTTTAATTTTATCTAAGCTAGTTTTTTTATTTTATTAAAACCATCAAACCCTAATAATGAAATTGTAATAATGACAAATTAAATTTCATTTAAATAAACTACAAATAGATTTATACTTAAATTAATATTTAAATATTTGCTCATTTATGGTTTATAAAAAATCCAATAGACTTTAAAAAGGAATATAACTAATTAATATCCATTAAAAATAAAAAATAAGTATTTTACAATTGTTTTTAATAAAATAAAGTAAAAATTGAGGAATATTTTGAAAAATAAGGATTTTTAGGATAGTAAAAAATAGCTAAAAAATTGAAGAAAAAATAGGATAGTGATAAAAAAATAATTTTGAAAAATAAATAAAAAAAGAAAAAAATGAAATGATGCATTGATTAATTATGAATTAATAAAACATCCCTTTCACATTCTTTAAGCACGTTTTCTGCAACGCTTCCAATAACAAACTTATGAATTCCACTTACTCCTGAAGATGCAATGATGATCAAATCACAGTCTTCCTCTTCTGCAACCTTATTGATTGTTTCTGAAGGGAAACCTACCTTTACCATGGTTCTTAAATTAATGCTATCGTCAAAGCATTCTGCCATGGCATTAACATTATCTTCAGCTTCTTTCATAGCTTCCTTGTTCATTTTCCTAACATCTTTAGTCCTATGGAAAGCTGTTTTTCTTATTTTTATGGCAACTGAGAGAATGATGATTTCCCCATCGTCAGCCAATAAGTGTTTAGCTCTCGCAACTTCACGTAAAGAGTATTCGGATCCGTCAGTTGGTAATAAGATTCTTTTATACATAATTCCACACTTAATTTTAAGATACAATTTAATTTTTAATTTCAATAACAGATAACTATCTTTATTAATATATTTGTTTTAATAATATAAGTATATTATCAAACTAATTAAAAAAAGATTAACATATAAACATGCATCATCTTTGATTTAAATACTTATGAGTTTGAACAGATAATTTAATATTTTTTAAACGAGGGAAATTCTCCCTAATCAAATCGGCCATTTCAGCATCCTTGCTGAATTCACCCTGCAGCCAGATTGGTTTTTCATAATCATATTTTTCCTTAAGTGCAATCACCTCATCCAAATCCTCTTGAGAAGTGATTACAAACTTAAAGAAAGTGTTTTCATAATTATAATAATTCTTGAAGACCCTTTCCTTATCTTCCTTCGGACTGATCACATATTCTATTTCAGGAATGTATTCAAAGATGGAACCGTTTGTTTCAATTTGAATCTTAATGTCATCTGGAATTTCCTTTATCAAACGCTTTAGCTCTTCCATCTGCAAAGTAGGCTCTCCTCCGGTTATGATCAATGTCTTGATATTGTTGAATTCCATCTGGGTAATCAGGATTTCTGCAACATCATCTACAGACAATATTTCATAAGTGGAAATATCCGTATCACACCACTCACAGTCAAGATTGCAGCCATACAATCTTAAAAAGGTTGCAGGAGTTCCTACATATGGTCCTTCCCCTTGAAATGATGTGAATATTTCACTGACTTTAATTTCAATCACCTACTTTAAATCCTTCTTTTGTTCAAACTATTTTAAATTTATTATATTCTATTCAAATGAACTTATTCCATAGGTTCGTAAGTTACACCGGTTTCAGGAGTCTCATAAACTCCCACACTTGTCAAGCATTCGATTTTAGGTTTCAATCCATCATAGAAGAACTTGCTCATCTCTTCCATGGTAGGGTCTTCTGAATCCATGAATTCATTCAAGTTCAAATGGTCCACACCAATGAATTCATTGAAGATCGCTTCAATGTCATAGGTGTCCATGATCATGTTTCTGTAATCCAAATCCTTATAAGGTGCCTTAAGGGTTAAGATGACCTTATATTGGTGTCCATGCCACTGAGTGCATTTTCCCCCTTGATTCTTTAATTTGTGACATCCATAAATCCTATGTTCTGATACTAATGTTAACATAATATTCCTCCATAATTACAATAATTCAATCAGTTTTAATCAGTTTAATTTCATTAATCAATCCATTCCCAATTCCTTTTTAGCCTCTTCAATGGCCTTTATTCTTGACTTGCAGCTGAAGCATTCGCCACATGGAGTTCCATCATTGTTCACATAACAGCTCCATGTCTTTTCTATTGGCACTCCCAATTTCAATGCAAGCTTGACAACATCCTTCTTGTCTGTATCAATGAATGGAGCACGTACTGGAATGTATTCATAATTATTTACCTTATTTAGCTCGTTTATTTGATGCAGGAACTCTGGAGTGGTGTCCGGATAATCTCCGACATCTGCCTTGATTGCACCATAATAGACTTCCTCCTTGTCATTGCTGATTGCAAAGGCAGTTGCAAGTTCAAGCAATATTGTATTTCTGCTTGGAACGACTGTATTTCTTGGCTCTTCCACATTGTCATTATCCTTATCGGTTAAACTGCTACTGAGCAAATCAACAATATTCGCTATATCGAATACAAAATGAGGCACACCATTCATTTTACAGATTTCTGCTGCTCTTTCAATTTCAATGCTTGCCTTTTGACCATAATTGAAACTGAGTGCAGTTACATCTTTTCCTTCATCCAATAATTTGTATAATAATGTGGAGGAGTCCAATCCTCCAGATAATATGAGAACTACTTCTTTTTTTGAATCCATATAATTGCTCCATAATCCAAGTGAATTGATAAGTTGATAAATTGCTTAATTTTTATAGAAAAATTAATAAAAATAAATAATTTTAAAAAAAATTAAAAAGAAAATACTTAAAAAAAGTTAATATTAAGTCTTATTAAAAGAAATATGTTTTAAAAATTATATAAACTTAACTAATATTTATATAATAATTAGTTAAAATTATAGAAAATTAAAATAATTAATTGTTTAAAATAATGAATAGAATAAATTAAATTAAAGGATAAGGATGCTTGGAATTTCCTGTTTTCTTTTTAGGTCCTCCAATCTTATCCAATCTTAATTTAATGAATTCTTCTCCCTTTTCACTTCCTGCATAAATTGGAATGGAAGTGCCTACAGAGAATATATTCTCTTCATCTGCAATGTCTCTAAGATGTTTATTGGCACATGCAGTCACCACATCACTTACATCGAATATAAGCTCTGACTCTTCTCTGGAAAGTCCGGTTGTATGAACTGCAAACAAGTAAGCGTTTACATCAGGATATTCCTTTTCCAATTCCCTAATGATGATTCCATCTTCTGGAAACGCAATTGTCACTGCAATGTTCTTATAGCCATTTTCAATAGCTAACTTGAATCCTTCCACCTGATCAATTGTTGCATTCTCATCATCAAAAATGTGATTTGGTGAGAATTCTTCAATGAGCTCTGGAATTGGACTGGTTTCTACAAGCCCTGAAACCCTTCCGCCGACTCCCTGAGCAAGTTCGCTTTCTGTGACAATGACTGTTCCACAGCCTTCACAAACCATTACAGCACAATCGATTATATCATCAGCAAGTAATGTAGACAATATTTCAGAGATTCCAAATGATAAGAAGTCCTTCAATCTTAATTGGCGATTGGCCTTGCACATTCCGAAATCATCTATTCTAAATTGAATATTTTCCTCTATTTTATCTTCTGTTAATTTTTCAATTCCCCTATGCTTATGAAATAATGGGCAGTATTCAATCATAGGTTCTCCCACATCTACAACCTTTCCATCCTTAATTGTTATCTTAGCCCTTCCTAAAGCTTCTATCACATGCTTATCCATAATAATCCCAACGATAAAATCTATTAACAATTGTTAAATTTTTAAACTTAATAATCATTTTATCTGTTCTTAAATAAATAGATTTTTAAAAAATAAAGATTTGAATAAAATTTTAAAAAAAGAATGAAAAATAATCGAGTAAAAAGAATAATAAAAAAGAGGTGAATGAATTAAAGATAGATAAAAAAGGCAGAGATATCTATTCTTTAATTCATACAATATATTAGGTGTTTTTAGTGTTTTTTTTAGGTTTTAATATATGATATATTAAATGTACTTTGATTTTATAGTGTGTTTTTGATTTGTGTTCAATATGAATTTAATAGCAAAAATGATTAATATAGGAGGAAAAAGTGATGGGAATTGACCCAATTAGTAGTATTGGATCAATTCTTCCACATCACTTATGGTTTTTGGCTTCACTTTTTCCATAGCTTCATCGAAGTATTTTGCTTCGACTTCACTTGCTTCTATGTTGTCTCTTAAGGCGAGCATTGCAGCTTCACGACATACAGCTTCAATGTCTGCCCCGACATATCCTTCTGTGTTTTTAGCCAATTTCTTAAGCTTGACATCTTTTGCAAGAGGCATGTCTTTGGTGTGTACCTTGAATATGGCAAGTCTTGCCTCTTCGTTAGGAGCATCAACCTTAATGTGTCTGTCGAATCTTCCTGGTCTCATGAGACCTGGATCGATGATATCCGGTCTGTTGGTTGCCGCAATGATTGCAACATCCTCTAATTCTTCAAGACCGTCGATTTCAGTAAGCAATTGATTTACGACACGTTTGGTTACTCCAGAATCCCCGGATTCCGCACCTCTTGAACTTGCGATTGAATCGATTTCATCAAAGAATATGACGGTAGGAGCGGTCTGTCTTGCTTTTCTAAAGACTTCCCTTACACCTTTTTCAGACTCACCGACCCATTTGGACAAGAGTTCAGGTCCTTTGATTGCGATGAAGTTGGCTTCACTTTCGTTTGCCACAGCCTTTGCAAGCATGGTCTTACCGGTACCTGGAATACCATACAGCAATGTACCTTTAGGTGGCCTTACACCAAATTCCTTGAATTTGTCTGGGTATTTGAGAGGCCATTCAACAGCTTCCTTCAATTCCTGTTTTGCATCATCCAATCCACCGACATCATCCCAAGTCACATTTGGCACTTGCACGAGAACTTCTCTTAATGCTGAAGGTTGAATTTCCCTAAGTGCATTCTTAAAGTCATCCTTGGTTACCACAAGTTTTTCCAAGACTTCAGGAGGAATCTCATCATCGGCACCTAAATCAGGTATGATCCTTCTTACAACCCTCATAGCAGCTTCCTTAGCCAATGCCTCAAGATCAGCACCTACGAATCCATGGGTTGTATCTGCCAAATCATCCAAGTCCACATCCTCTGCAAGAGGCATTCCTCTTGTGTGGATTTCCATGATTTCCTTACGTTCGACCTTATCAGGGACACCGATTTCAATTTCACGGTCAAACCTACCAGGTCTTCTAAGTGCACCATCAAGGGAATCAGGCCTGTTTGTTGCACCGATTACAACCACTTGACCTCTTGAATTAAGTCCATCCATCAAGGTCAATAGCTGTGCAACGGTTCTTCTTTCCACTTCACCTTGAGTTTCTTCACGTTTAGGTGCAATTGCATCCAACTCATCAATGAAGATGATTGATGGAGCATTCTCTTCAGCTTCCTCGAAGAATTCCCTAAGGTTTTCCTCAGATCCGCCAACATATTTGCTCATGATCTCAGGGCCGTTGATTACAATGAAGTGAGCGTCACTTTCGTTTGCTACCGCCTTTGCAAGCAATGTCTTACCGGTACCTGGAGGACCGTGCATCAATACCCCTTTTGGAGGAGCAATTCCTAACTTATCAAATAATTCCGGCTTCTTAAGAGGAATCTCAATCATTTCCCTGACCTTTTTGACTTCCTCTTTCAAACCTCCGATATCATCGTAACTTATATCTACAAGGTTGGATACACCTTCCAATTTTGAAACATCCACAGGCTCGTCAGTGATTTCAACCTTGGTGTTCGCACCGACCTTTACCACTCCACCAGGATTGGTGCTGATTACCGCCAACTTGATTTGGCTCATTGCTCCAATGCCTGGAACATTCATGATGTCATCAAATATGTCATCAAAGAATCCGCTGCCTACAGATCTTCTTTGTGGAGCCTTGACCCTTGTATTCACCAAGTCTCCTTTAACCATTACCTGGTTTCTGAATGCGCTGTTCAAGTCTCCGCTGATTCTAATCCTTGCATCAATAGGAGCGAGAACAATCTTTTTGGCTTCCTTTGCCTCTGCCCTTTTGATGGTTACTTCCTCACCTATTGAGGCACCGGAATTCTTACGGGTGGTACCGTCTATCCTAATGATTGTTTCCATGTCAGATTGAGAAGCGACTGCGACAGCTGCAGTATTTTTAGATCCGATAATCTCAATCAAGTCTCCATCCTTAAGGCCTAATTTAAACATGGATTCCATATCCAGTTTAGCTATATTCTTACCTACATCCTTTTGAGATAATATTTCTGCAACTTTGATTTTAAGTTCCATATCAGCCATAATCTTCATCTCCTTTTCTGTTTAGTGAATAGTTAATTAATAAATAACTCCTTTTCTGTTTAGTGAATAATTAATGAATAAATAAATATGACGGTCACACTAAGATTCTTGATTCGCAAGCTACACTAATAAGATCATTAGTGTCACCGAGTTACAATAAATAAAAGACCATTAATAACCATTGATGGCACAGAAATATCAATTTTTAGAATTAATTTTAAAATCATTTATCCAATGCTTGAATTTAATCAATAATCCAAATCAAGAGATCGGTCAAATACAAACAAATGAAATCCGAAGATTTCGGCAAATACATTAAAATTAAACTAAAGATTTAAAGACCATCAATTCATTCAAATAACTAATATGAAT
Organism: Methanobrevibacter sp.; assembly: GCF_017410345.1. NCBI lineage: Archaea > Methanobacteriati > Methanobacteriota > Methanobacteria > Methanobacteriales > Methanobacteriaceae > Methanobrevibacter > Methanobrevibacter sp. The sequence goes on along the minus strand of NZ_JAFQQZ010000051.1, from coordinate 24,459 downwards.
CCAAATTAATCATCAATAAATAATTAAAGAATTAATTCCATTTAAATTCACTTAATTCGTTTAATCAATCGCTTTAAATTGAATTGCTTCAATTTAATTAACCAAATAAAGAATTAAAAGAATTTACTAAAAATTTATCAACAATTATTAATGTAAATCTTTTAGTTAGTTTTTGTAACTAAATAATACTTGCACTTCATAGTATATAAAGGTTTCGATTTTATTAACAAAAAGTTATTTTAATCTAAAAATTATTAAAACTAAAAAAATCAACTTAAAATAGCTTAAATAATTAAAAATGGAATAAAAATTAAAATTATGATAAGAAACTTGATTATATTTGTTTAAAATGAAAATAAATCAGTAAAATTAAAAATAAATTTAAGTTATTTAAGTAGGAAAAATCAGAAAAAATAAAATATAATTTGAATATATAAAAACAAAATGAAAAAACGATTCAAAAAATAGATAAAAAATTAAGAAAATAAAAAAGTTATCACAATATGTGATAACTAGAGCACTGTAGCAACAAGGAAGTACAAGATTGAAGTTACGGAAGGTACGGTAAGGTTGTCGATACCACCATAACTGATAGCTTCACAGATTGTTGCAAGTGCGGAAATGATCAATATGTACCAGAAGTTAAGCTCTGGAAGAGTGTATCCCATTGCACTGTAGAACACCCATACGAATACGGAAAGCACTGCTGTTACAGCAAGCATTGCAAGGGAACCCATAAGGGTCTTTTCTCCACCAAATACATGATATTTGATATTACCCCATTTTCCTCCAACAAGAGCTGCAAATCCATCACCGTATACTAAAGGAACAATAGCCATCGCTACAATCCAGAGTAAGTTAGGATCAATCAATATTGGATAAATCAAGAGCAAAATTGACCAAATCAATGCATAGAAGAACAATCCTAATGCATGGCCAGATTCAGTTACACTGTTTTTGATTGTAATAGGGGAATATTCTGTAAGGAAGAATAGTGCAACTGTAACAGGCAAGGTAATGAATATGAGCATGATCCATGGATCTGAGAAGAAAGGCATGGCAAAGATCATATTACCTACCATAATGTGTAAAAACTTACGAGATACTTCAGGTTTACTCTTTAAAACCTTTTCCGCTAATATAAAGACTACAATAACATAGAGATAAACTATGATTAAAGCAATCATGTCTGTCCATAACATAATATCTACTCTTTAAATTCCAAATAATAATTAAAATCAAATTAATAAAATAATAATAAAATTTTAGAATAATAATTAAATCAAATTATTAAATAATAATGAAAGTTAAATTAATTAAGAAGCTGATGAATAAAAAAAATAATATTATAGATAACTTATCTGTCATCTATAACATTATGGGTTCTGTCATCATCATATTCTCCGTATTCACAACCTGCATTTTCTATTTTCACATGGTCAATAAGGGTTCCGTCCTTCTTCATCAACTTGATTTCACCGTAACCGTTTCCACCATTCCAAAGACGGGTGTGTAACTTTTTACCGGTAGGTGCTTCATAATTGAAAAGGAGCATCTCATCACGTTTGCAGTATAATTTGAGTTCAAGCTTGCTGTTCCAATTGCTGCAGTTGATGAACCATTCGTTTACGTCTTCTCCTTCTTTGAAACCGAATTTGACTCTTACATTATTCCAGAATCTTGCAAAGTTGTATTCATACATCTTTCCTTCATAATAGAAACCTATCAATAATTTACGAGGAAGGGAAATACCGAATGCCTTAGGCTTTCCACCACCAGCTTCAAAAGCAGAATTATTAAGTTTCTTGCCGGTAATCAAACTTGTCAGATTACAGGAGGATATCCATAGCCAAGGGCTTGTAAAGTCTCCACCCCAATTCTTGTCAGCATATCCGAAGGACTTTTCAGGAATGACCTCATACTCAACGCCATCCATTTCAATGGTTCCGCTGTATTGGGTCTTTATTCCTTCAGCGTGCCAGAACATTTCAAATGCATTCAATTTTCTAAAGAAACTGTTTGCACCATATCCTACATTAAAAGTGATTTGCTTGTCAATATCCAAGTCCCATTTCATTTCTCCTGCATCACACATATATTCCGGATGTTCGCGGGCTTCCTCTTCAGTAACCTTACAGTATCCAGTCATATGGGTTTCAGTCAAGCTGTATTCTCCAACCTTAATGTCCAGCTTATCATCAGGACATGAGAAATCCTTCATGGAATAGTAATTATGGATCTGTTTAGGTTCTTTTCCCCATGCTCCCACTTTCAACATGCAGTAGGAAGGTCTTTTGCCTGCTTCAATGTTCTTAGGGTCTTGACCTAAGGTAGGCTCATCTTCAGCCAAGTCAGGGTTACACACAAAGTATTCAATGAAGAATGGTCTTGGTTCACCTGTTTCCTTATTGTAAGCGGTTAAGGAATGCCACCACCAGTCATAACCTTGCTTGGCAAGGGGACCTTTCAACATATAATGGTCTCTTTTCAAATCACTTTTATTCATCAAAATCCTCCAAAAAGAAATAATTTAAATTATTTAATAATTCCAATAAGTCTAATAAGTTAATTCAGTTAATTATAACCTATTTTAAAGAATAAGATAATTAAATTAAATATCTTATGTTTTAATTTATATTATCTTTATAATAAATATTTTATTATTTAAATTAGAAAAAAATAGAAAAAAACAGATAAAATAAGGAATTTAATAAATGAAAGACGAGAAAATAAAAGTTTTATTAAAAATTAGAAAAGAAAAAATTGGTCGAGATGGATAATTAATACCCAATAGCAATAGGAGGTATTAAAAAGGAAAAATAAAAACTGGCTATTGAATACTAATTATCCATTTTAGTTTTTAAGGGTAAAATCATTAAATCAACGAATAATTAATTATTCATTGTAACCGCAACAGGTTCTCTTGTCATGCCTATGATGTGGGATATTAGGATTGGCATGATCAGGCATTGGTTTTCCACAAGTTAAAGGACCTTTTCCCCTTGCAGACCCGCAGCATCCTCCTCTTCTTTTGTTATGAGCAAGGATTGAATCAATATCCAAACCTTTCACTTCATCTAGGAATTCAATGTTCTCACTGTGACATTTAGGACAGATTGAGTGTTCACCATTTAAAGTAATCCAAGTGAATCCGCAATCTTTGCAAGTATATTTTAAAGTTAAAGCTTTTTCCATATTATCAACTACCTTATTTTTTAAATCATTTAGAAATGCTAAAATTCAATGAACATTTTTAAATAATTTAATTAAACTTATCAAATTACATTTTGAATATATATTCATAATCATATATAAATACATAAGAATAGTAAATAATATTAAACATAAAGTAGATATAATTATACAATTAGTAAAGATAACTTTACATAAAACTTAAGAATTTTAATCAATTTATAAAAAAGAGGGAGAATATGAGAAATAATCTAAGAATTTACAGGGCCATCGAAAATATTACCCAAGAGGAATTGGCAAATGAACTAGGAGTCAGCAGACAAACCATTGTGGCTATTGAAAATGATAAATACAATCCATCCCTTGAGCTTGCCTTTAAGATAGCCCACAAGTTTGATGTGAAAATAGAGGACATTTTCATTAGTGAATTATAAAAAATTAGAAATAATTAAAAAATAGAGAATAATGATTTAAATGATTTTAATTATTAAAAATCATCATTATCATCAATCAAACCAAATCTCATGCCTTCTGTGGAAGTGTGATCAATGAGGTGTGCAATGAATTCCTCCAATGAAACTTCATCCTCCTCACTTAGGATATCCGCCTCATCAGGAAATGTTTCAGGATTTAAGGTGAAGCTGAACTCTTCTTGATTTTGGCTAAGAATCTCTATCAAATCCTCTACAGATATTTCACGGGACTCTCCAGGTTTCATGTCAAATATGTCCAAAAATGGATTTTCATTGCTGATTTCCAATTCGATCTCTTCAGGAAGCTCAACAATCTCCCCTTCGAGCATAGGCCCATTTTCATAAGTCTCATCATCAATCACTGCAAAGGACTTATCTTCAATGAACGGATTTGCAAATCTGAGATTTATCTCATTTTCATCCTCATGGGAGAAATCCAAGTGAACCTCCTCATTTTCAAAAGCATCTATCTGTTCATAAAAATGTTGGAATAAGACCATTTCAACTTCATCAACTATTTTGGAAATGTTTCTGACATCACTCCAATTCTGGGAATTGATTACAAATGCACAAAAGTCATCAATAGCTGAGATAACAGATTTATATCTATTCAAATCCCTTTTTGATAAGCTGTTGCATTCAATCAAAGTATTTATCCTGCTTGTTTCACTTACTAACCTTTTAATCCAAATCAATTGCACTAAACCAAAATCATTCATTAAAACACCTCTCCAGATGAAAATTCGACAACAGAATACGTAAAAAAAACCCAATCGGGCAATGAAATAATTAATGAACATTCCCACCCAAACCCAAATACGCCCCCTTCGAACATATTCAGGCAACCCCTGCCAAGTTCATTAAGTACCCAATAAATTATCTTAAACGAAATACAAGAAATGATACAGCGAACAAAAAACTGTGAGTTGATACTATGAACAAACAAAATATAAGGAGTGAAATACATGATGATAATTTATTGGTGTCCATCAACCATATAAATAGATTTATACCCCTTCATTAAATCTATAATCCAAAGGTGATTGAAAATTTTAGATCATGTGGTTGATGTGGTAACAATTATATAAACTTGGTTGCATATAAAGGTTTTGAATTTAGTAAAAAAAGTGAAAATGAGATGAAAAAGATGGAAAAATATTGGAAGCAAAATTAGAAAATAAAAAATTAGAAAAAATAATAGAAAAAAGAATAAAAAAGTGAAAATCAGAAGAATTATTCAATGCAATACTCACTTAAAGTAGACCATCTAAAGTGTGATGGCAATCGCAATCACAGTCTTTTGATAGATCCTTGATTGTATTTAAGAGCAAGGCAATCAATTCCTCTTTCTTTTGAGCCATTATCTCAATGACTTCCTCCATAGTCAATTTGGTAGGAGAGATTGATGTGGAATAATTGGAAACAACAGCTATCGGAGCATAGCATATGCCCTTTTCCCTTGCAAGAACCGCTTCAGGCAAGGTGGTCATGCCAACAATTGTTCCCCCAAGTATGCTGAACATCTTAATCTCAGCAGGAGTTTCAAATCTTGGCCCTTCCACACAGACAATGGTTCCTCCATCCACCACAGGCCCGTTAACACATTGGGAATTTGATAAGATGGCTCCTCTTAATCTATTGCAGAAAGGTTCGGTCATGTCAATGTGGACAACCTTATCGTCATAGAAAGTCTTGTCCCTATTTACAGTGAAATCTATAAAGTCATCTGGGAGAACAATGGATCCAGGACCAATATCCAAATCAAGTGAGCCTACGGCATTTGTAGCTATGATCTGATTGACACCCAATTCCTTAAGGGCCATAATGTTTGCCTTAAAATTGATTTTATGTGGAGGGCATGTGTGACCTTCAGAGTGTCTTGGCAAGAATGCAACTGTCTCATCTCCAATGCTTAAAAGGGAAACTTGAACAGAGCCATATTCTGTATCAACTGTTTTCTTTTCAATTGAATCCGCCAATTCACCGATTTCCTCTACTCCGCTTCCACCAATAATTCCAATCATAAAATAACCTCATGAAAATAAAAAATTAATTATCATTAATAGATTAATTAAAAAATTTAAAAAATAAAAAATAAGGATAATATTTATCCTTTTGTAACTGCCAAAGGAACAACTTTAGCCACTAATTTAGCAATTCCTGCATCGTGAGATGTCTTGACGACTGAATCAACATTCTTGTATGCGCCAGGTGCCTCTTCAGCCAAGACAGGAGCGGAATTTGCCTTTACATGAATTCCTTTTGCATTCAATTCCTTCTCGATTCCTTCTGCAGTGAACTGCTTTTTGGCAGCAGTTCTTGATAGGACTCTTCCGGCACCATGAGCGGTTGAACCGAAGGTCTCTTCCATAGCAACATCGGTACCATGCAAGATGTAAGAAGCGGTACCCATGGTTCCAGGAATCAATACAGGCTGTCCGACATCTCGGTATTCCTTAGGAATTTCACGTCTTCCAGGACCGAATGCACGGGTAGCTCCCTTTCTGTGAACAAGAACTTCCATGTGGGAACCTTTTACCTTATGAACTTCCTTTTTAGCGATATTGTGCGCAACGTCATAAATGGTGGTCATGGCCATATCATCAGCGCTGCGTGAGAACACTTCCTCAAAGGATTGTCTGACCCAATGGGACATCATCTGACGGTTTGCCCATGCATAATTGGCTCCAGCGGCCATAGCCTTCAAGTAGCCTTGTGCCTCTTTGGAATCGATAGGTGCACATGCCAATTGCCTGTCTGGAATGTTTATTTTATAATTTCTGTAAGCCTTATCCATTTTTCTCAAGTAATCGGAACAGATTTGGTGTCCGCATCCCCTTGAACCGCTGTGAATCATGATGGCTATTGATCCCGCTTCAAGACCGAATGCCTTTGCTACGGTTTCATCATAGATCTCTTCAATCTTTTGAACTTCAAGGAAGTGGTTTCCGGAACCTAATGAACCTAATTGTGGAATTCCTCTTTTTTTAGCCTTATCACTTACAATAGCTGATTCAGCCTCTTTCATTCTACCGTTTTCTTCCAGGAATTTAAGGTCATCTTCCCAACCGAATCCTCTCTCAACAGCCCACCAAGCGCCGTAGTCCAAGACTTCATTGATTTCATTATCCTTAAGTCTGATTTGACCTTTGCTTCCCACACCTGATGGAATGTTCTTGAACAAGGTTTCAGTAAGTTCCTTAAGCTTAGGCTTGATTTCATCTTCAGTCAAGTTGGTTCTAAGCATTCTGACTCCACAGTTAATGTCAAAGCCTACTCCTCCAGGACTTACAACACCATTATTATAATTAAAAGCTCCTACACCACCAATGCTGAAACCGTATCCGAAGTGGATGTCCGGCATAGCTATTGATGCTCCTTGAATACCTGGCATGCAAGCTACATTCGCCACTTGCTCAACTGCCCCTTCTTCAATGTTTTCAACAGCTTCATCATCAAGATACAATCTTCCAGGAACTCTCATTTCCTTTTTATAACTGCTTGGAAGTTCCCATACATTATCTCTTACCTTTTCAAGACTTTCTTTAATTGACATAATTACCACTGATTAATTAAAAATGAATATATTTAGTTTTATAAAAAATTGTAAGTTTCAATTCATATGTTTTAATATAATATTATAGTTATGTTCTATTAAACATTTAAAATTAATTGTTGAAATTGAAACTAACAAATCTGGAAAAATGAATGTCCCCATATGTTAAAAAAAGAATTTATATAATTCAATGCCTAAAAAAAGTAAAAATTGATGTATGGTGTAAAGGAGTGAATGATGGTTATTGAGTTTTCAGTGTTTAAAAAATGATAAAATAAAAATTAAATGAACGATAATCTGAATCCATAAACACATTGCTTAAAGGATGTAAACAAAATGTAATTTATAAAAATCTAAATATTTATGAGATGTTTCTTTTAAGAAATTGCACGATAATATTCATAAATCTTTAGCATTTTTTTATCCTATATGGTTACATCCTTTAATAAACAATGGGTTTGGTTTTTATTGTTTAATTATACCCAAGCCAACATGTCTGGGCTTGGAGCTGCGCTAACAGCTAAAATAGATAAAAGCAATACTGTAAGAACTACAAATATTACCATGCAATCTTTAAAGTCTATTCTAAGGTTACGGAAAGTCATAGGATCCGCAATGCTGGTTTTTCTTCTTAAGTCACAAGTAGTGTTAGTACGATTTATCATTTTTTTCACCTCATTTTTTAATTTAAAATTTCATATAAATTTTCTCTCTGTACTATTAGTAAGTTGAAAAACATATATAAAAAAAGAGAAAGAGAGCATTTGAAAACTAATGGGGTTGGATTTCAAGTGTATTTATCTTGAGTGCAGCCACTATTTTCCAAACTTGTTTTTCAAGTAATTTATATAAGATTAAAATTAAATATTTAATAAAAGAGAGGCATATTATGGAACTTAACGATGAACCAGCATTAAATAAATATGATTATTTTGATGTTACCGCAGACATTGGATTTCATGCTTACGGCAAGTCTTTGGAAGAGGCATATGAAAATGCGGGGCTCGCTATGTTTAATGTCATAACTGATATTGAGAATGTGAAAAAAGAAGAGCATAGAGAGTTTGAAATAGTTTCAGAGGATTTGGTTTCTCTCTTATATGATTATTTAGAGGAACTTCTGTTTCTGCAAGATACAGAATTTTTGTTCTTCTCTGATTTTAAAGTAAATATTGAAAAAATAGATGATGAATCTTCCAATTTGGAAAATTATAAATTAACTTGTTTTGCTCGTGGTGAGGAAATAGATTGGAACATTCATACTCCAAAATCTGAAGTCAAGGCCATCACTTTTCATAAGATGTGTGTAAAAGAAGATGATGGTGTCTTTAAGCTTAGAGCCATTTTAGATTTATAACTTTATATTTTTTAGAAATAGCTTTTAAAAAATATGAAAATAATAAAAATAGATTAAAAAAGTTAAAAAAAAGTTAAAAAAGGAATATTAAACTTAGAGGTTACAACGTTTAATATCCTCTGGATCAAATCTTAAAATGATTTCCCTTGAATTTCCCTTAACTCCTTTTCCAGTGAACTTGGTATCCACCAGTCTTAGGAATTCAAGTTTTTCAAGTGTTCTATTGAAAGTGGCATAACTCAATCCGACCTCTTCCTTGAATCGCTTGGACAAGTCCCCGGCAGTCAATATCTCATCACTTTCAACAACCGCTCTGAGAAGCGCCCTTTCAATGTCATTCAAGGAATTGATGGTTTCCCTTAAGTTAACTGATCCTTGCTTGGATACTGCCTCTTCCACATGTTCCAAAGTGATTGTTCTTGAAGCATTGGCTTCTGCAATATTACCGCAGACCCTGAGAAGGTCAATTCCTACCCTCAAGTCTCCAAGTTCAATGGCATGATTGGAAATTTCCTCAATGACTTCGTCTGAAATCACTCCTGGGAAAAATCCTGCATTGGCCCTATCTTTAAGAATGCTGAATATTTCAGAATATGTGTAAGGCTGGAATGTGATGTCTTGAGGAATGAATACTGTATTCACATTCTTGTCAAGGGCATATCTGAATTCCAAATCTGAAAGGATTGCAAAAATCCCTGTTCTTACTCCTTCAAACTCTTCATAAGCCCTTAGGATATCATAGAATATCTTATTTGCATGCTGGGTTTGGAACAAGTAATTGACATCATCAAAAGCAACGATCAATGCCTTGTTTTGGTCTGAAAGATATTTCATGACCTTTTCATATACCCTTGAAAATGGAACTCCAGTCTCTGGAGGCTGATGACCGAATATCTTTTTATGAATTTGAGAAAAGATTCCAAAACGAGTTGTGTGTAATTGACAGTTGATGTAACAGCAAACAACCTTGTCAGTAGTGTTTTCCACCAATTCAAAAACCTTTTTAAGTGCTGTTGTCTTTCCTGTAGCACATGATCCCATAATGACTGAATTGGTAGGACGTCCCCCTTGAATGGCCGGTCTGATGCACATAGCCATTCCTTCCATTTGGCTATCCCTAAAATTAAAGTTATCCGGCATATAATCAGGATTAAATGCATTTATGTTATTGAATAGTGTTTCATCACCCATTAAAATATCTTCTATTGCCATATAGTTTATTATATGTTAACTTATATAAAAAAGTTCTTTATTTTAAAAATTGTATAGGAATTTAAGAAAAAATTCAATGAAATTATAAAAAATAAAATAAGAAAAAATAAGAAGAAAGGAAAGTGAAAAAAGATTTTGATCAAACTTTTTTTTAAAAGTTTGGATTATTTGACCTCATCAACCAGATTAATCACTTTCACATCAGTGTTTTCCTTTATCCAATTAAGCAATCTTTCCGCAAAGATAAGCTTTTTGGTTTTGATCTCATCTGCAGGACCTGTTTCCCCTTCGATGTTAGGCCTTGAATATCTGGTGACGATTGTTCCAAAGTCCATTCCTGCAAGAACCATTTCCTTGCAGCCCAATGCCACCGCCAAATACATGGCCCTGTCACCATCGGTAAAACCGCCAAAGTTATACAAGTGACCTATTGGTTTTGATTGGGTGGTTCCCAATATTTTATTGAAGCTTGTTGTCCATTTCTCAATGACTTCCTCATTGTTACCATGGGCATGAATGACAAAGTAGGACCCTTTATCATTTGCGACTAATAAATCGGAAAGTGTGCCATCCAAATCGGTAGCAACGATATCAGGCACTACATCCTCTTCCAGAAGTGCAGTGGTTGCACCATCTGAGGATACGAGAATATACTCCTCCAAATCATAAGTCTTTATCTCTTCAATATGCTTCTTAATTGAAGGACCTGCACCAAAAACAATGAACTTAGTGGTATCATTCTTTTTATGAACAGTTTCATTATAGAGGTCTTCAAGGGTTAAGAAACCATGTTCCTCAAGAATCTTGTCCAATAAGACAGCGGTCTTTTCATCTCCTTCCCTTGAAAATCCAAGAGTTTCCAAGATTTCCTCATACCATCCTTCCCATTCATCAAAATCCATTTTTCACACCTTTAATAAATTGAGTAAATATAATCTTCTATTTTTAATATTTTTATCATTCATAAAAAAAAAAAGTTTAATAATTAAAACTCCCAATTATCCAATCCGGTAATTCTGCCACCATAATCAAGACTTAAAGGAGTCAAGCTAGGCCTTCTTTCAACGAGCACACAATATCCGTCTGTTCCCTCTTCATAATCCTCAACCAATTGAGGAACATTCATGACTGTATCATTGCCATCATCGTCAACTCTCTCCAGAATATTAAAGTCCAACATCCTATCTGCAAGAGTGGTTACCTTAATCCGGTCAGACAACGGCTTGGATGGAATGTTCAAATTGAATAAGTCAACTCCCTCTGGAAGACCTTCATCCAAGACTTTTTTAACCACTTTGGCAAGAATCTCTTGAGCAAAGCTGTAATCAGTATCAACATACCAATTCCCTTCCTCATCCTGCTTGAAGCAATCATCATCCAAAAATAGAGAGCATGCAATGGCAGGAACTCCCAATCCAACAGCCTCCACTGCTGCACAAACGGTTCCAGAGGTTGTAATCTGCAGTCTGCTGATATTGATTCCAGGATTGATTCCGGTTACAACAAGATCGGGCTTCTCATCACAAACATAATTAATACCTACATTGACGGAATCCGCAGGAGTTCCAGACAATCCATAGGCCATGCTTCCATCAGCCAATTCATATTCATCCAGATACATATGCTTCATAATGTTGACCTTACGTCCTACGGCACTGTTATTCTCCTGAGGAGCCACAACAGTAACGTTGGCAAAGCCCTCCAGTGCCTGTTTGGTAGCTAAAATGCCCGGTCCAAGAACACCATCATCATTGGATATTAAAATGTTTTTCATAGAGAACCCTCATTAATTTTCTTCTTGAATTATATTCTGTTTTTAATAATACTTATAAATTCTTAAAATAATTTTTAATAATTATAAATGCCAAATAATTTTAGATAATGCAATAATATTGTTAAAAATGCTTAAAGAAATCAAACACTTTGGAAATCTTGTTTATTGAAGGCATTGCAATGTTTCTAATGAACTTGATGTGATAATTGAATCCGATGAGTTCAAATTCTGACTTTACCCTATCCAACTCATTTGGAATGTCAAGGGACTGCGGACATAATCGCTTGCACCTTCCACAATGATTGCAAAGCCCCGCACTTGATTGCTTATTGGTTATTCCTCCCACAACCATGTAATAATTGACCATGGCATGTGGAATTATACCAAATGCCTTCTTATTGAACAGATACTTTTCATTGTAGACATTAAAGCAATCTGGAATGTTCACTCCTTTAGGGCAAGGCAGACAGTAGCCGCAGCCAGTGCAGTTAATCTTCATCATGGAATCAAAGATGGCCTGGGCCTTATCCAATACATCCAACTCATCATCACTTAATGAATCAACTTCAACTCTTTCTGCAATGGATATGTTTTCCTTTATTTGATCTAATGAGCCCATTCCAGACAACACACAAGTGATTTCCTTTTGATTCAAGACCCAACTTAAGGCCCAATCAACTGAAGACTTATTGGAATCAACACCTTTAAAGAGATCATCAACAGCTTCAGGTATCTCTCCAGCAAGAAGTCCCCCCTTTAAAGGTTCCATGATGAATATTGCCACATCATTTTCATACGCATGTCTGATTCCTCTAATCCCTGCCTGTGCATTGACATCAACATAATTATACTGAACAAGGGCCATATCCCAATTGAAATCATCAATCACATCATTGAACTCATTAGGAGCCCCATGATATGAAAATCCAATATTCCTGATTTTACCCTCTGATCTTGCTTTCTCTAAAAATTCATAAGCCCCTAATTTCTTAAGTCTTCCAAGTGTGCTTAAATCAATGCTATGAAGGTAATAATAATCAATACAATCTGTTTGAAGTCTTCTTAACTGTTCATTTAGAAATGCATCGAAATCCTCTCTGGACCTTACCATCCAAGAAGGTGATTTTGTGGACAATTTAACCTTATCCCTGTATTTGACTCCATTTGAATCTGTTAAACTCAAGATTTCCCCTAAAAATGATTCACTTTCTCCAGCATGATAGGCATAAGCGGTATCAATGTAATTCACCCCATTGTCAATTGCGTATAGAATAAATTCCTGAGCCTTTTCCCTATCAATTGAATTGTTTTTAGTGGGAAGGCGCATAGCTCCGATACCAAGTGGAAATATCTCATCCCCATTCTTTTTAACTGTTCTTTTTACCATACAAGCACCAATAATCCTATTTCTTTCTCAACTTCAATAGAACAAGTTCACTGTCAGTACCCCATCTGAATGGGTAATCCATTGAACCTACACCAGTTGTTACATGCAAATATCTCTCTTTCTCCCCTATTCTATTTTTAAAAAGTCCCATATTATAGAAAAGAAGATTTCCTATCCAAGTGACCGGATAAAACTGTCCTCCATGGGTATGGCCAGACAATTGAATGTCAAAGCCCAATCTTGAAAACTCCTCCCAATTTCGAGGGACATGAAAATTGATTATATTTACCTTATCTTCCTTGATGAATGATTTCAATTCATCTGCACCAACCAAATCAACATTATCAAAACTGAATGGAATTCCAAAAATGTTCAAGTCCTTGAATTCCATTCCTTCATTATCCAAAACAATAATTCCTGCCTTCCTGCAAGCCTTATGAACATTTTCAATCCCAGGATAGTAATCATGATTTCCTGATGTAAAAATGATAGGCACATTAACATCCCTAAATGCCAGAAAATCATCTTCTTCAACCACACAAGACCCATCTGCCAAATCTCCGGAAATTATGGCCAAATCACAAGGAATCTGATTAATCTTATCCCTAATGTCATTGATGATTTCCTTATGTCTGATGGAACCGAAATGAACGTCTGAAAGATGGGCAATATTCATATCCTGATTGATATTATCCAATTCTATGATTTTCTCATGAACAATAATCTTATGAGCATGACAATAGCTATAAATTGTGATTAAAGGAACAATCATAAGCAAGAGAACTATAATATAGATTGGGAGTTCGATATAAGCCCCAATAGCGTAAATCAAAAGCAAGTCAAAGAATGTGAATAGGGACATAAAAATCCAAAATGCAGATATGTGATCTAGGAATCGTGTTATCCTTCTTGATTTCCTCTCTTCAAATAACATAGGAACTATCTTCAATATGGCAAAGAGAACAGTCAACAAAAGCAAATATATGTCCTCCAAGCCGCCAAACAACAAAAAGAGATATTTCATAAGAAAGAATTCATATAACATCATAAATGGAGTGGACATAATCACTCTTCGTGTTCTAAAGCTCATAAGAAAAACCTCTATTATTATTCTTTATAAAGTCACTTATAAAAATTGCCCCGTGAAAACTTAAGCCAATAAAGAAAACGAATTGCCGACAAAATATTTAATAAATATAAAAGGAATAATTTATATATAGCTTGAATTATTTAATAAATTTAAATTAAATATATAAACAATTTTAATATTTAATCAATTAACATTATAAAAATTAAATTATTCATCAAGCATATAATTCTTATTATATATCGGAGGAAACCAAATGAACGAAATATTATTAATGCTCCCAGGTCCAACAACCGCTGACCCAAGAGTATTGCAAGCAATGGGAAAAGCTGTTGTAAACCACAGAGGAGACGAATTCGGAGAAATTTACACTGAAACCACTCAATTGATGTCAAAGACTTTCCAAACCCAAAATGATTCTTACATCCTTACAGGTTCCGGAACTTCTGCAATGGAAGCTGCAGTATCCAACCTTGTAAACAGAGGAGATAAAATATTAAACATTGTAGGTGGAAAATTCGGAGAAAGGTTCGCAGACATTTCCAAAATGCATGGAATTGAATCCATACCTTTAAACGTCGAATGGGGAACTGCTGTAACTCCAGACCTCGTGGAAGAAGCATTGGAAGCAAATGAAGACATCAAAGCTGTAACCATGATCCACAACGAAACTTCCACCGGTGTGGCTGCACCTATTCAGGAAGTGGGAGAAGTAATGAAAAACTACGATGCATTATTCATTGTAGACACCGTATCCTCCTTAGGTGGAGACTATGTTGATGTGGACAAGTTCCATATTGACGCATGTGTAACCGGATCTCAAAAATGTCTCGCTGCACCACCAGGCCTTGCAGCAATTACCTTTAACGATGACGCATGGGCAGCATGTGAAAAGGTTGAAGACAACAACTACTACTTGAACATGCCTAAATACAGAGCAAACGGTAATAAGGACCCTGCTCAAACTCCTTACACTCCATCAGTCTCATTGATTTACGCATTGAAGGAAGCTCTTGAAATCGTTCAGGAAGAAGGACTTGAAAACAGAGTGGCAAGACACCACCAAGCAGCAGCTGCAACCAGAGACGCAGTCAAAGCATTAGGCCTTGAACTCTTCCCTGATGAAGCAGTTTCATCTGCAACTGTAACTGCAGTGAAAATGCCTGAAGGAGCAACTGATGCCCAAATCAGAGGAACCATGCTAGACAAATACTTTGTTCAATTAGCTGGTGGACAAGACCACCTTAAAGGAAACATTATTAGAATTGGACATATGGGTGTAATCAGCTACAAGGAATTGGCTATCACTTTCACCGCATTAGGATTAACCTTGAAAGGATTAGGATTAGTCGAAGATGCAGGTGCAGGTGTTGCAGCTCTTGCTGACCATTACATCTAAGCCCAAGCTTTTTGACCTTCGGTCAAAAACCTTGACCAAAACTCTTTTCACTGGTTGAGAGCGAATACTCTTAACTTTACTTTTTTTTATTTTACTTATTTTAATTTAATTAACTTATCCACTATGACTTTTTTTAAAAAATTTTTGAATACCAAAATATAAACAAAAGTATATAAAGAATCTAAAGAAAATATAAGTATGATTATTAAGTAAATGATATTTCTATAAAAATCCAAAAAGATAAGGAGCTAAAAAATGATAGATGATGCACCAATTAAAACTACTGTAGAAGAATTGAGAAAGCTTGTTAACATCAGCAACTACATTGGAGAGCCAATCGAAACCGAAGATAAGATATTGATTCCAGTATCCAAGGCTGCAGTAGGCTTTGGAATAGGTGAACACAAAAAGGAAAATGAAATAACCGGAACCGGTGCAGGTGTAAGCGTTGAGCCTACCACCATGGTTGTTGTAACAAAAGGCAAAACCGGAGCAGAAGGAATCAGGACAATCAACTTAACAAAAGGCAGTGAAGGCAATAAGGCATTGAATGAATTAGGATTGATAATAACCGATATAATAAAGGATTTGATTCCATCCCAAAACAGTGAAGATGATTACATAAATGTTGATGATATTACTGAAGTTGAAATCAAGGATGGGGAAATAAGAGAAAAGGCTGAAGATATAGTGGATGATGCTGAAGAGAAATTGGACATTGAAATAGATGATGAATAATCTATAAATCCATAAAATAAAAAAAATTAATAAATATGAAAAGGCGATGAAATGAACTTCAATCTTTTTTTAACCATAATAATCGCCTTGATTATCCTATTTTCAATAATCCTATACAACGGCTTGAGAATATTATTAACCGTTGAAAAGGATAAGAGTATGGTTGAATATGAATTAAAGGCAACTATACTTAAGATACCTATTTTTACAAGAACAGGCACTAATGGAAATGATGACAAGACCGAAAATGATGATACTGAAGATTCAGCTGATGATTTGGATGAGACTTTAGATGAAGACAAAGGCCTGAAAGAAAAATACGAAGAGATCAAGCCAATCATAAACGGATTAATAAAATCCAAGGAAGAGCTTAAGGACTATTTGAATAAGCTTTTAAAGACCATCGATTTAAAGAAATTGGAAGGAAACCTAGTAATCGGCCTTGGCAATCATACAACCACCGTTAAGATAGCAAGTTGGATTTGGTCAATAGGAGCCATTCTAAATAGCACAAACCCAAGTCTGCTAACTGTAGAACCTAAGTTTACAGAAGAAATAATTGATTTTGAGGGAAAGCTCGAATTGAAAATAAATCTCTTGTTTCTATTGGCCTACAGCATGATTTTATTGACTGAAAAGAACATTAGAGAATTGATTAAAGAAATCATAGGATAAGAAGAATAAAAAGAATAGAAAGAATATAAAAAGACTGAAATTGACCAATGGGAAGTGATGGTATGGATGGATATGAAATATTGAATAAATTCAAAAAGGGAACATTTTATGAATTCAGTGAAGCCATCCCCATATTCAATGATGAAATCTATTTAATCTTCAAAGTGGAAGTGATTTCAATTGAATCAAATCCATCTGAAATTAAAGATAACGGCTTAAGGAAACTGATAAGGAGAATTAAAATTCAATCTGAACCAATTCTATCCCATTTGGAAATAGAGCCTATAGCTTACCTATTAAAAGATATTGGAAATGAATACACCATTGAAGCTATTGATGAAAAATATGAAAAAACTGTTAAAGATAATGAAAATAAATTGATAAAACAATTTTTAGAGGAAAAACCGTGATTGTTTTATTAAAAAAGAAATTCATTTAGGCAATGGAATGTTCTCTTGGCAAACGCAAACATCAGCCAAGAATGCATGGCTGGAACTGAAAGCATTGTCAATGGCCAATTCAAGGTCTTCCTTTGACTCAACCTTTACAGAGTCAATTCCATAAGCATCTGCTAATTTTACAAAATCAGGATTTTTCAAATCTATCTGATACCTATCCATATCATAGACTGTCTCTTCCCATTGGCGAATGATGCCCAATTGGGAATTGTCTATAATGAAAACATTCACATTCAAGTCATATTCAATGATTGTAGCCAATTCCTGAATGACCATTTGAATGTCACCATCACCGCAGATAACAACAACAGGGTCATCCGGATGTGCAATGGCTACACCGACGGAAGCAGCCAAACCATAGCCCATTGGACCGAATCCGCCGGAGAACAATAGCTTTCCGAACTTGTCATTCTTGGAGAGCAATGTTGTCCAAGTGGTATGGGTGCCGGCATCTGATAGGAAATAGCTTCCTTTGAATGCATTTACAATCTTATTGATTGCATAAGGAGGCCTTAATGTAATGTAATTATCCTCAATGTCATCAATGCCATCAACAACCAACTCTTCATAATTGGAATAGATCTCATTGATCCAATCCTGATATAAAATAAAGTCCTTATCCTTATAGTCTTTGGATTCAATTTCATCCAACAATAAATCCAGGAAGTCTGATGCATCCATAGGAAGATTGATATTGCCTTCAAGACAGGTTTCATCAATGTTTACATGAATGACCTTATCGCAAACACTATCATAATCACAGGAAGCAATGGTTCGCTCAGACAATCTTGCACCTAAAACCAGAATGCAATCTGAATTCTCATATGCATAATTTGCAAGTGAAGTTCCCCTAAGTCCGAGAAGTCCAAGGTTCAATTTATCGCTTTCACTTATGATTCCCTTGGAGTGAAAAGTAGTTGCAATAGGAACCCATGTTTTACTTACAAAAGTGCTTAATTTTTTTATAGCTTTCCCCCAAACTATACCATTTCCTACAACGACTAATGGTTTTCGTGAAACTTTAACTTTTTCGATGGCTAAGTTGATATTGTTATCTACATCAGTCATTGTATTTTCTAAAGAATCTTCAATAAATACCAATTTGCCATCAAAATATCTAAAGTATTTATCAAAAATTTCCACTAATTCATAAAGATTATCAACATTGGGAATCTTTTCATTAAATATATCCAAATCAGAATCAATGTCACTAAAAATAGCATGATCAAAAGAATCAACCATATCCTTGAAATCAATATCCCCCAAATCGACATCTTCAAGCAGAATGTCTCTGGAAAGATTGATATGAACCGGTCCCTTCGGATATTTCTTAAGTATGACCAAAGCTTCAATCAAATTAAAAATAGCTGATTTGGCAGAATATGGGTGAAAGCTCTTGACAGTTATGTTTTCAAAAACACCATTTATTGGGGAATTTTGAAAAAAGTCCTCATCTTTTATATGATAATCGTTATCTCCTGTAAATACGAGAAGAGGCACTGAATCCTTAAATGCAGTTGCGAGTCCCATAACCAGATTCATGGCACCTGGACCTGCAGTGGAAACGCATAGGCCATAATCGCCTGATGAACGGGCATACGCATCTGCAGCATGAGCGGCCCCCTGTTCATGTCTTGTTAAGATATGCTCAATTGAAGAATCCTTCAAGGCCTTATAGAAAGGAAGTATCTGTTCTCCAGGGTGTCCGAATATATGCTTGACACCATCCTCTTCAAGCAATCTGATCAATGCTTCTGCAGTATTCATATTATCACAATTAAAAATAAAATCTAATAAAACTAATAAACTGGACAAAATTAAAAATTTAAATAAAAAATTAAAAGATTAATAAGTCCTAATAATAATGAGATGAATTATTGGCAGAATTGTTGGAATACATCTGTTGCAATTCATAATCATCCACAACTATTCTTGCCTCTAAACTATTATAAACCGTATTCAAAATTGTCAAATCCTTTGAAGACATTAGAATAAAGTTATTTGACATCTTATCTTCAACAAAGACAGTATAAGTTCCCAGTTTATTGTTTTTATAATAAGTGAAATTGCCGTTACTTGCTTTCTCAGTGCCTAAAACCTCTTTCTTAATATTATTGAATCTTAGAAGTCCCTGTGATCCAGTAACAGGAGATCCGTTATTGAAACTGGTAATGTTAAGACCATAATCATAATCACAATAGTAATGAATATTCAGATTATCCTCATATTCGGATACCTTATCTGTTAATGGAACTTTAGCTGAACAGGAATTTGTTAAATTAACTTGATGATAGGTAACATCTCTGCCAGGTTCAAAGATCAAATAGGAACCTAGACATAATAAACAAAATACAGCAACTATTAGAATAGCCATTTTTTTATCCATATGATACACCTTTTTAAGATAATATTAATTATGTTTTTATCTTTATATATATTATTATAAAAAAACATGAAAAATAGAATAAATTTTACAAAAATATTGAAAAAAATGAAAAATTAAAATTTTAAAAAATGAAAAAGAATTAATTAAAAATTTAGAAAATAAAAAATTAAAAAATAGAAAAAATTAAAAAAATAGAAAAGAAAAAAGGGAAAATCTTAATCAAGTTTTTTAAAGTTTAACTCACTCATCTAAATTGAAAACAGAATCTGCCCCTTTTCTTTCATAATCATAAATCTTATCTTCATCTTTTTTAGACTTGGATTTTGATTTGGACTTGGATTTAGGTTCAACATAATCGTCCAAAAGGGATTCGTATCCCTCATCGCCAAATACTCCATCATCAAAGAAATCATCACTGAAGTCTTCATACTCCTCTTCAACAGGCTCTTCAACCTTAGGTTTTTTAGAAGATTTGGCCTTAGCCTTCGGTTTGGATTTTGCTTTTGATTTGGCTTTAGGTTTTGCCTTAGGCCTTTCAGCATAATCATCCAGATTATCAAAAATCTCTGCATCCTTAGAGCTCTTGAAGCTAGGGCCTGACCTTTTAGCACTTTGACTTTCATCCTTAATAGGGGAAATGTAATCAAAATCGTTATCAAAGCTTATATCCTCATCGAAATCATCCTCTAAGTCCTCACCATCATCCCTATTGAAGACGTTCAGTTTACCGAATAATGATTTTGATTTTCTTTTATCCTGAGGGGAATCATTAGATTCGGAATAGGAATCACCATAAACATCCCTATTATACTTGTCATCGAAATCCTCATCATAAGGGGAATCAAATTCTTCAGAAGACATGTCAACATTTCTCAATACATTCTTTCCTGATTTGGATTTGGAATTGCCGAATCTGTTCAATCTTCTTGATTTGGATTTGTCTTCCTCTTCAATATGATCAAGTTCTTCATCCTCGTTATCATCCTTTTTAAACCTATTCCTTAAAGACTTATATGGACTAACGAATGATCCATTTTTGTCAAATAAAGGATTATGACTTTCTTCTTCTGCATAATCGTCAATGGTCTTCTCGACATATTCCTTTTCCTTAAAGTAGTTTACTCCAGATTTACTGTCTGATAGGTCAAGGGAGTAATCTGTCTTATAAGGAATAATGGTTAAAGCCAAAGGAACAATCACAAATATTGAAGCAATGACTGACTGAACAAGCAAGCTTTGCCTATCTCCGGCAAGAATTAAGCTATAGACTCCTAAAATCCAAATGACAGCTAAAATGATTGGGATAATGAATTTGATGGTAATTATCCAAGATTGATCCACCTTGATATAGGAATTGTCATTCAATACTGAACGAAGGTCTTCAATGTCATATACCCATCCTAAAACAAGGAGTTCAAGGAGAACCCCCAATATAATCGCAAATTGGCTTATGAATGAATCAGTGATTCTTAAAAGGTATTCTCCCATACCGGTTGCAAATATGAATGATAGGAACAGGCCCACTAGAACAAGCTGTCTGACAGCTCTGTCCCTTGACCATGCAAATTTTTCACTTATTGCATTGGACAATGGTTCAATCAAAGCTAAAATGGTGCTTAAGCTTCCAACAAACAAAAGCAGGAAGAATGCCGGAGCAACCATATAAACCCATGGATCCATTATATTGAATACATTAGGGAAAACAACAAATATCAATGAGAATCCGTCACTTACCAAACTGGTGATTGGAATGTTCCTTCCTAATGCCATATAACCCATAATCGCAAAGAGGAGAACTGAAACCAAGACTTCAAAGACCAGACTCACCAATACAATGATCCATGCATTGTCGATCAGTTTGGCATCCCCTGGTATATAAGATGAATATGTGCTTGCAACTGCATATCCTAAACCGTATGAGAATATCAATTGGCCAAATGCGGCAAGCCAAACATTCACATCCAGTAAGACCCCCCAATTCGGATTGAACAGTGCCATTATTCCTGTACGGGAGCCAGGCAATTGAAGAGCGAATATCAGCATGCCAATCAATAATACAAAGGACAATATCAAAGAGATTTTGCTGATAGTAAGTATTCCCTTGTTGATTTCCTTGCGGGAGAATAAATATATCAAACCCCATATGAATATAAGCCCCACTCCAATAGGAACCACAAGATAAGTCAGCCCATATGGATTAGAGGTGCTGTGTAATAGTGTAGTTGTAAAGAAAACACTAGGATTATTGCCCCATCCTTTAAATAAACTAAGGATAATGTAGATAAGGTCCCAAGACATTATGCAGGTATAATAGATTAGGACTATAAAAATCAGGAATACAATAAACCAAGCTATTATCTCAAACTCCGATTTGATATTGTAGAATACCTTAGGCAGACTTGATTTGAACTTAAAACCTACTGCAAACTCCAATACCAAAATAGGAATGGCCATGACTACAATAGCTAAAATATATGGTATGAGGAAAGTTCCTCCACCATTCTCATACATAAGATAAGAGAATTTCCAAATTCCAGACAATCCGATAATGGCTCCTATCATAGCAATCAGGAAGCCAGTTGAACTGCCCCATCTATTTTCCATAATTTTATCACCCATTACATCACATCAATAAGAATAATCAATCAATTTATTTTTATTCATTCTATTTATTCTATTAAATTAATAATTTCAGAACATCATATATTTTCTTAAATTGAATCTCATAAATAATTTGATTTTAGAATTTCATTATTATATAATATATTGAAGTTTTAATTATTTAAAAAATTTGCTTATTTTGGAAAAAATTGTAAAAAATAGATAAGAATATGAAAAAATAAAAAATAGATAGGAATATTTAAAAATAAAAAATAGAAAAGAATATGAAAAAATAAAAAGTTGAAAAATTATTTGTCATCAAGTGGCTTATAGTATTCCTCGTTTTTGGCAGGCAATAGAGTGAATATTATTGGAACAACTATGAGGACAACAGCTAAAGCCAACATAACCATATGGCTTGTGAACTCTCCAGTCAAGATAGTGCTGTAAACTCCTTGAGCCCATAAGACAAAGATACAAACAGGTAAGACATACTTGATGATAATCTTCCAGAATGGATCCATTTGAATGGATGAATGAGTGTTCAAGACTTCAACAAGCTCATCAAAATTATATATCCAACCGAATATTATACATTCAAGGAACACTCCAAATAGCAATGCAAAGTTATTTAGGAATGCATCAAAGATTCCTAAGAGGTAGCTTCCTGCAGCAGTTGAGAATAAACATGATATGCAGAATCCGACAATGCATACAACAGTAGCGGATTTTCTTCTTGAAAAGCCAAATTTTTCAGAAATTGCAAATGAAGCCACTTCAAGCAGAGCCATTAAAGAGGTTAAGCCTGCAAATAAGATGCATAAGAAGAATAATGGTCCAATGACAGATGCCCAAGGACCCATTACATTAAATACCTTCGGGAAAACAACAAACGCCAAACCTGTTCCTTCAGTAACCAACTCATCGAATGGAATGCCACTGGTTAAAGTCATGAATCCTAAGATTGAGAAGATCCCAATAGCATTGAACACTTCAAATCCGGAGTTGGAAAATGCTACAATCAAAGCATTGTCAGTTAATTTGGAGTCTTCTGGAAGATAACTTGCATAGGTAAGTGCAATGGACATTCCTAAACTAAGGGAAAACACGATCTGACCAAATGCGGCCAGCCATACATCCATATTGGTCAATGCAGACCAATCCGGAGTGAATATCTGGGTATAGCCTATTGAAGCGCCAGGCAAAGTCAAGGAAAATGCAACAATAATGACAACAATCACAAGCAAAACAGGCAATAATATTTTGCTTACTTTACCGATACCTTCATTCAAGTCCTTTTGGACAATGAACCATGAACTTAACCAAATAAGAAGAATTGAAATGAAAACCCATGGAACAATAGTGAAAATACCTGAAAGGGAATCAGAGGCATGCAAAACACTAACTGTAAAGAACAAATCAGGATTTGCACCCCATGCCTTGGTAAGGCTCAAAGCGACATATATCAAATCCCAAGCAACTACACAAACATAATATGTTGTGATTAGGAATACAACCAATATGATAAACCAAGCGACAGGTTCCAATCGGGATTTGATGGTGAAGAATATCTTTGATAAAGATGTCTTGAACTTAAATCCTACTGCATATTCCACCAAAACAAATGAGATTCCTAAAATAAATAGAGACACTATATAAGGAATCATGAATGATCCTCCACCATTTGAATAAAGGACATTCGGGAAACGCCAAATATTTCCTAAACCAACAGCAGAACCAATCATTGCCAAAACAAAAGCAATATTACTATCCCACACAGACTTTTCAGACGCCATAAAAATCACTACAAAAACAATTAAAATACAATAAGAATATATTAATTGAAACTAGTAAATAAAATTTGTTAAAATAATTAAGTATCTAAACTAAAAAAATTCTGGACTGAAAAAGCATCTGAACTAGAAATAGGGTTTAAATGGAATTTTTAAAAAATAATGTATTTAAAAATAATATGGCAACAAATGGAGCAGTAATCTATTCTGGAGCAGAACACATTACATACATCATAGAAGAGAATAATTTTTCAAAGCTAAGCTTATTATGCGCATAATCTACAATTGCAAGAATCTCATTATCTTTACTTGCGTACAATTCCATTCTTCCGCTTGAACGAGCACGAAGAAGTCCAGAATGAATATATTCT